>CAITZA010000410.1 GCA_903896745.1 uncultured Desulfomonile sp.
CCAGTGGGATGAGCAAATATCCCTTTTCAAGCATGATTGTCCTGAAAACCGGCATTTCCTCTTTAGGTATTCCCTTGAGACCGGCGCTTCCGGAATAAAGATCGATCATCCAGTAGGCCGCGTTGTAATACAATATAGCAGGAATTAAAGCCGCTAGACATACATCAGCGTATGGCATGTTCAAAATCTCGGCCATCAGGAACGCTCCAGCCCCCATGACCGGCGGAACAATCTGTCCGCCACTCGAATTCATCGCCTCAATCGCTCCAGCGATTTTTCCCTTAAAACCAGAGGCTTTCATCAACGGGATGTTAAAAACGCCGTCTACAACCACGTTGGCGACTGATGAGCCAGATGCGGTTCCAATCAGAGCGCTTGATACAATGGACACTTTCGCAGGACCGCCACGGGCTCGGCCTGCTATGCAACGGGCAAAATCCACAAAAAATTTACCCGCTCCAGACGCGTCAACAAATGCCCCAAAAAGGACGAACAAGAATATGTAATGGGCCGAAGCCTGAATCGGGAGACTTAAAATTCCGTCCAGACTGAACAGAAACGTTATTTCACGTTCCCAGGAATAGCCGCGGTGCTGAAAAAGCCCCGGCAGGTAATTGCCATAATGTCCATAGAGAATGAAAATGACCGTCAGAATTGCCAAGGGTAATCCGGCTGTCCTTCTCGCCATTTCCCACACCGCAAAAACAAAAAGGAACGAGAAAAAAAAGTCCCAATTGTCAGGAACAACCCCAACCCTATATATCCATTCATCAAAGACGCTAAAAATGTAAACAGCGGGCGCCACTAGCATCAACATGAAGATGTAATCAATCAGATGAGGCTGATTCTTTCCCAGCCCTTTGGCTGCGGGCACAATTGCAAAAAGAAGCACTCCGCCCAAAACCACATGCAAAGTTCTAAAATACCATGGATCAATCGGATGGATGGTCAGAACCCAAATATGAAAAAGGCTCGTGATAAGCCCAACCGCCGCAACAATAATCGAAAATGGCTGTTTTAAAGGACGCCCACCTGATACCTCAAGGTCCTTTATGTTCATCTCCTCAAGTTTTTTCTCGACGTCCTTGATATCGACTGGAGCAAATTCATTGGACATAGGTAACACCCTCTTGAAATTAAGAACCCATAAATCACTGACTGGCATGACTTCTGAAATGACATGGCTCCCGACCAGCACGCCCGTTCGGGAGCCCGTGAAACTAAGGTATCCAGACCTGAAACCTTGCTATGTAGTGTCTAGTCATAAAACAGAGGAAGTCCAATTGCTGTCCACTTGGCGATCTATTTGGGAGGAAGCAATTTTTCCGGTATCTTGATTCCCTTTTCCTCGTAAAACTTTATAGCGCCTGGATGCAGGGGAACAGGGCTATAAATGACATTTTCCAGTTTTACTTCTGCGGCCGAGCTGTGCGCTGCAATCAATATGTCAACATTCGCAAAAGTGTTCTTAACTACTTCATAAACAAAGTCATCAGGCATGTTCTTGTTGACAACCATGAAATTCCAGAGCGTCAACGTTTCTATGTCCTTGTCCTTGTTGCTCTTGTACGTGCCTTTTGGTACAAAGCCTTTTGCAAAATAAGGAAATTTCTCGACAAACTTGTTGCAAACATCGTCAGGAACGCCATAAACGTTGGCGTCATGGGTTGTTTCAATTTCAGTGATTGTGACCCACGGCACACCCAAGGAATTTCCGTTGGCGTCCAGCATGCCGTCTTTGAGCTGAGAATTCAGATCAGCGGAGCTTGCGTTAACTATTCGTTTAGGTTTGACACCCGCCATTTCGATAATCTTGGGCCAGTACGTGGCCGGAGTTCCCCCTATCGGGCCAACTCCTACACTCTTGCCATCAAAGTCCTTGATACTTTTAATCTTTGTGTCTGCGAGGGAATACATCTGGAAATAAGTTGTGTAGAGTGGCAGGATGGCTCTTTGATTCTGGTACTTTTTGCCTTTGGCCCAGCCGTCCCCAGACCACGCTTCTGCCGCCGGGGCGTTTGTAACCATGCCAAAGTCCAGGCTATTGCTTTCGACAAGCTGAACATTGTGAACAGGACCCCCCGTTGATTCAACATTGCCCGGTATGCCCATCTTGTCATTGAGGAGCTTTGCGAAACCGCCGGCCCACACAAAGTATGTGCCGCCTATCGGAGCCGCCCCTATGGTTACTGATTTTGGCCAGTTGGCCTTGTTTTGGGCAAATGCCGGTGAGCAAACCAATGCCAGAGAAATGACCCCAAGAATCAGCCAGCAAGTTCGTTTTCCCATGAAAAACCCCCTTCCGAATATCTATAAGTCTTCCGGAACAATCCGGCAAAATACATCCTGGATTTGTTGTTGAATACAGATAATCAGCGCCGGGTTTTCCGACCTATCAACCTAATATCAGCGCTCCCTGCCTTTGCCTGAATCCTGGTAGCTCTTCAAGTAAATTTTCGCGCAGTATATTTTTCCCGAGGCAATCACCTCTAAAAAATTAAGCAAGAATGAGTACGGGCATTTGCTGTGGGCAATACCGACTGTAACTAACTTGATTCTCTCTGTCAAACACTTGTTTGTAAATAGGGGAAAAATAACTTGTCGATGCCTCCGGATACAACGAATTGGATCTTATGTCTGAAAGGGAGTCACGTTTTACTTGCATTCTAAACGGCAAGATTTTACGGCACTTGGGTACAACGCAGGTATGTCCGCAATATCTGAGAGCGGGGCCAGGTCGCGCCAATAAGAAGTCCAAAAGCAGTAAAGTTTTTACAACCTGTAAAAAAATGAGGTTTTTTGTAAGATCGTGCTTAACTTAATTTCATGTAGGGAATGTGAAATGGCTCACGGGAGTGATTTAATAGGTGGCGCCGTGATTGCACAGCTTATTGTCTAGCCAGAAATCTTGTCGAGAAAGGAGAAAGTTCCATGATTCCCAAAAAAATACTTTTCTGCACGGATTTTTCCGAAAACTCAGCGCCAGCGCGAGAATACGCAGTTGACTATGCCAGAGCATTTGGCGCCGACTTGCTTGTGCTGCATGTGGTAAATTCGTCAAGACTTGGTTATCCGGCTTTTGAAGCGGGAGTCCCTTTCGATCTGCAGGGCGTTCTACTGAATATTGAAGCCGCAGTCAAAAAGGCCTTCGATGAGGTTCAGCAGGAATTGGGGGAGCAGGTTCGGAATGTTGCGACTTTTTCCCGTGTTGGGGTTCCATCTGCTGAAATAAGGAAATTTGCCGAGGAGAATTCGATTGACCTGATAGTCATGGGCACCCACGGCTGGACAGGATTCAGGCATCTCATTCTTGGCTCTACCGCCGAAAATGTGGTCAGGATGGCAAAATGTCCGGTGCTTACAGTCAAGTCATCTGATGACCCTGATAAACTTGAATAAAAAGAAAATTGGGCCTGGCGAGATTGACTAAAAAAAATATCCAATTATAATGGATAAGTTTGAGTTCCAAATGGAGATGAAAGATCATGAAATTCTGGCGACTGCCTTTAGACGCTGAAGCGCATTCAATTCCACAAGGCATTGTCAATATTATTGAAAGTCGCTGCAAAGGCTGTGGGTTCTGTATTGAATTCTGTCCAAACGGCTGTTTGAAGCAGAGCAAGAGATTCAACGTGAAGGGGTATCATCCGCCCGAGGTTATCTTTCACGCCGAAGATTGCGTGGAATGTGGTCTTTGCAGCCTCATTTGCCCGGAATTCGCCATCTTCACCGAACTTAAAGAGGCCAAGAAAATTACTGAAGACGATATTCAGAAAGTCACTACGCGTTATTCTCGTAAAGACAAGCGTTACATAAAGCGTTAGATTGACTTTGATCATTTTGATTTTTTTTGAGGGACGCTGTGTCGGTTTTTAGGGTTCACGTCTCTCCCGTAACCACTATAAAATATGAAATGTTTAACAATAGCGTTGGATAAAAGGGATGCCAGATAGAGATTTATTGACAGGTGAGCACTTCATCCACGGAGACGCCGCATGCGCTGAGGGAGCGATAGCGTCCGGCTGTCTTTTTTTTGCGGGATACCCGATCACACCAGCCACCGAGGTTGCCGAACGCATGGCGAGAAGGCTTCCCGAGGTTGGTGGTATTTACATTCAGATGGAAGATGAGATTGCCTCCATGGCGGCTATACTTGGGGCTTCATGGGGTGGCGCAAAATCCATGACATCGACGTCAGGGCCCGGTTTTTCGCTTATGATGGAAAACATAGGGCTCGGTATGATGACAGAAACACCGTGCGTAGTAGTCAATATCCAGCGCGGCGGACCATCTACGGGTCTACCTACATTGGTTGGACAGGCTGATGTCATGCAGGCCCGATGGGGATCTCATGGGGATTATGGTTGTATAGCTCTGGCCCCTGCCTCTCCACAGGAGTGTTTTGACTATACTATCAAGGCATTTAACCTCTCCGAAAAATATAGACAGCCGGTATTTGTGCTCGCTGATGAAGTCGTGGGCCACATGACGGAAAAGGTTGTTATCCCCAAAAGGGATAAACTCAAAATTATGCCAAGAGAAGCACCCAAGGTTCCGCGTGAAAACTATCTTCCGTTTGATTCATCAAACACTTTACCTCCGCCTATGGCTGTTGCGGGTCAGGGGTATCATATCCATGTTACTGGTCTGACTCATGACGAGAGAGGATACCCCGTCATCACAGCAGATGTTCAGGAGAGGAATATCCGTCATATAGTAGATAAAATCAGAAAGAATGCGGACAAGATAATAGAGGTCGATACTATTGGTCTGGAAGATGCTGAGGTTGTGGTAGTCGCATACGGTTGCACTTCCAGGGTAGCGCGTCAGGCTGTTGAGAATATGCGAAGCAAAGGCCAAAAGGTCGGTTTAATCAAGCTTGTGACAATATGGCCATTTCCGTCCTCGCTTATTCGAAACCTGGCCCCAGGGGTGAAAGCTTTTGTCGTTCCAGAGATAAATTATGGTCAAATAGCCTATGAGGTTGAGAGAATAGCTCAGGGTAAAGCCGAGGTATTGCTGATGGCCTTGATGGGGGGCTCTATTCATACACCAGCGGAAATTGAAGATGGAGTTGGGGAATTTTTGTGACCAGACCCGTCGCTGCACGTCAAAAATTACCCGTCGAGTTTGGATAGTTCCGTTTTTTGAGAACGACGACCTGCAACAACAGGATAAAATAATCAGAACTCGTTTGAGCGGTCACGATTCAAACGGTTTTAAATCCATAGAGCATAGTTGGGTGCGTAAATGAAAGTACGTCTCAGAGAGATTTCGCAATTTGACAGAGAGGCCGCAGAAACGCTTATACAGAAAGATCACGGTCTGCATCCGGATGACAAATACCTGAAGCCAGGAAGAATCCCTCATATATGGTGTCCAGGATGCGGACTGGGGGTTGTCCTGACAACATTTATCGAGGCTGTGAGGCGAAACGCAATACCTATCGACAAATGCGCTGTTGTCTCAGGGATTGGATGTACCGGCAGGGTTGCAGGCTACTTGGACATGGACACCTATCACACCACCCACGGCAGGGCCATACCATTCGCCACAGGACTTGCGCTCGCAAACCCCGAGATGTCGGTGACAGTTTTTTCTGGTGATGGGGACCTGTTTGCAATAGGTGGCAATCATCTTATTCATGCCGCCAGAAGAAATGTTAACCTTAAGGTTATTTGCGTTAATAACTTTAACTTTGGGATGAC
>CAITZA010000411.1 GCA_903896745.1 uncultured Desulfomonile sp.
ATAATATGGTAACCCTGATCGGTTTTAACAGGACTGGACAGTTCGTTCAGATCAAGCCTGAAAACAGCCTTGTCAAAGTCGGTTCCCATAGAGCCAGCGCTGAGAAATCCCAAATCACCACCATTGGACTGCGAACCTTCATCCTGCGATTCAGATTTTGCTACGGTCGCAAAATCTTCACCTGCCTGGATTCTTGCCTTAACGGTCTCCGCCTTGGCGCGAGCTTCTTCCCTGGTTTTGGAATCAGCATCCTTTGAAGTCTTGAGCAGGATGTGCCGGACATGTCTTTTTTCAGGGACCACGAATTGTTTTGGGTTGGAGTTGTAATAGGAGAGCGCTTCATCATCAGGAATCCGGATATTCTTGGCCAAGTCTCGCCACGAAAATACTACATACTGTATTTTAATGGATGGAGGAATTTCATACTTTGCGATTCGATTTTTAAAAAAAGAGTCCAGTTCCTTGGGGTCGATATTTTTGGTCAGAGAGGTATCCTGCGGTTTAACAAGGAGCATCGACAAAACGAGCTTATCATTTTGGAAATGCCATAAAGTTTCTAGCTCCTTTTCATCAGTCTTGACCGAGTCGGCTATGATTCTGGCAACCTGCGTTTCCAGAAGTTCCTGTTTCCTGTTGATTTCAAAGGCGCTGGGCGTCAACTTAACAGCGCTCAGATAGGAGCGATAGATGTTTGGATCAAAAACCCCGTTATTCTGGAATTCAGGAGAGCTTCTGATGCTATAAATCAAGTCATCATCCGTTACTGTCAGACCAAGTCTTTGGGCTTCCTGAAGCAAGACAAGCTGATCGACCATCCCTTCGATGACGGCCTTCTTAAGATTCATTTTTTCGATGATTTCCGGTGGAAGTGAGCCCCTGAAACGAGACCTCATTAGCTCGATCTGATTCTCATACAAGTTGTAAAACTGATCATAAGTAATTATGGTTCCGTTTACCTTCGCGGCAAAATTCTTGTCCACATCGCCAGGGCCACCCCAGCCAAAAAAGAAAACAAAAACAACAATGATGCCGAATAACGCGACCTTTATGATCCATGAGCTAGCGTGACGCCTCATCAGGTCCAGCAATGTGAGTTCCTCCTAACTTTATCAATGGCTGAGCGATAATACTTTTTGTGTAGGCCAATGTCAATCGTAGCGCAAGATTGAAAAACGCGCAAATTAATTACTGTGTTTTCTTTGAGTCAGAGATCAAGGAGCCTTGCTCACTTCAACAACTTCTGATAAATGTTTTTTGTTGAATAAATTAATTCTTTCGAGTGGAACAAGATGCTTTCAAATTGGCTCTCAGGGGTGTTCTCCAATGACATGGCCATTGATCTGGGAACGGCCAATACCCTGGTTTATGTCAGGGGTAGGGGAATAATTCTTTCCGAGCCCTCGGTTGTGGCCATAAAAATGGACCTTCGAAGGGGACCACGCATAGTGGCCGTCGGCGCTGACGCAAAAAAGATGTTGGGACGAACTCCCGACAACATTAAAGCCATTAGGCCCATGAAGGATGGGGTGATCGCAGACTTCGAGGTCACGGAAGCCATGCTGAAACACTTCATTTTCAGGATTCATCGTAGACGATTTCTTGTGAAACCCCGAATTGTCGTATGTGTTCCGTCTGGTGTTACCCAAGTAGAAATGAGAGCAGTCAGGGAAGCTTCCGAAAGCGCCGGCGCCAGGGATGTATATCTCATAGAAGAACCCCTTGCCGCTGCAATCGGCGCCAACCTTCCGATCACTGAACCGACCAGTAACATGATTGTCGATATAGGTGGTGGGACTACAGAGGTTGCCGTCATTTCGATGTCAGACATCGTTTACGCAAAATCACTCCGCGTCGCCGGCGATACCATAGACAGTGACATCATAAGGTACGTAAAACAGAAACATAGTCTTCTAATAGGTGAACGAACCGCTGAAATGGTAAAAATGTTGGTCGCAAGCGCTTGTCATGAAAAAGAGGAAACCATTATCGAGGTTAAAGGGCGTGATCTTATTGAAGGTATCCCCAAAGTAATAGCTTTGCGGTCCGGTGAAGTTACGGAAGCAATTTCAGGTACTGTCAGGGCTATTCTGGAGACTGTAAAAATCGCATTGGAACAGACACCTCCGGAATTGGCCTCAGACATTGTTGATAGAGGGATCGTGTTAACAGGCGGAGGCGCATTGCTGAAAAATCTTGACGAGGTCATCAGGCGTGAAACCGGATTACCCGTTACTATTGCAGAAGACCCATTGTCTACAGTGGTCAGAGGATCAGGGATTGTTTTTGAGAATTTCAGCGTTTACAGGGACGTGCTGGTCAGAGCGTGAAATGGACGTTGCCGTGGTGAGTGTGACCGTCTTTCTTATGAGGAAAAATCACTGCAAATTCAAACGTCGCGCTTAATGTACAACCTAACGTGAATGTTTTTCCAGAATTATTGAATCCGTAATGCCAAGGTCAGTCAGAGAAATTGGTCTGTTGCTGCTATTGACAGGTTTAGGCCTTGTCATTCTGTTTTCTTCCTTACCCAAGAATGAGACCGGTTTTTTTTCGGAAACTCTCAACACTATTATCAGGCCTTTCTACAGTTCAATGTTTTTTGTAAAAGACAAGGTGAAACGTCTCTTGAATTCGTATTTGCTGCTAGTTACCGTGAGTCAGGAAAACGAGTTCCTAAAAAAGGAGAACGCCCGCCTCAGAATGGATAATGCAGGTCTTATGGAAAAGGACCACGAAAACAGGAGGCTGAAGAATTTCCTGGTTTTGAAGACGTCCCTGGACTATCCCTCGATATTAGCTCAGGTAATAGGTCTGGACGCCTCTGGAGTTTATCGAACTGTTTTTATAAATAGAGGTAGAGAGGATGGAATAACCTACAATATGCCGGTGATGGTGTCAGACGGAGTGGTGGGAAAAATACTGGGAGCGTCCGCAAAAATGTCTCAGGTAGGTCTGATAACGGATCCTTCTGTCTCAATAGACGCCAGAATCGATAGGACCCGAGACCGTGGGGTTGTTGTCGGAGATTCTAATAATGCATGTGTGATGAAATACTTGAACAGGAAAGCTTCCCTGAAACCTGGTGACAAGGTCATTACTTCGGGTCTGGATGGTGTGTTTCCAAAGGGTTTGCTGATAGGTGTAGTCGAGTCAGTACAACCAGGTCAGCAAGGATTGTTTCTTGAGGCTAGAGTACAGCCTACTGCAAATTTCTTTGAAATGGAGGAAGTACTGATTATTCTGACCAAACATGGTGGATTCTACATTGAACCGGGATTTGATGTAAGCAAATGAATCAGGCTTTTTTCATAGCTGTTGCGGGAATCATTCTATTGGCGGTTCAATCGAGTGTGATTGGTGACGTCGCGCCGTCTGAACTCAGACCGGATTTGACTCTGATTCTTGTTGCATGGTCTACCGGCTGGATCAGGTTTCCGGTGGGAATTTGCTTCAGTTTTTCTTACGGTTTGTGTATTGACCTGATGTCCGGGGCCCCTTTAGGGCTCATGGGTATACTCTATCTCTCCATTTTCGTTTTTTTGGGCTACATAGAATCTTATCTGCAAGTTACTGGAGTTGCAAGAAACTACATATCCGTTTTTTTCGCCTCTTTCATCATTTTCTCTGCAGTTTCCTTGGCGAGGGCATTTCTTGGAGACACGGATATATATGGGTATCAATTTTACTGGGTAGTCATGAAATCTCTGTCTACGGCAACTTTTTCATGGCTGGTCTTTAGATTACTGAATCTTACCTGGAACGAATATTCCAAAATAGTTGGAACTGTGTAAATGCCGGAATACATTAGACCTTATGACAGCGCTCATGATTTTCGGGCTCAGGTCATGATAGCATCGCTTATAATAGTGATTACCTTTGGCGCCCTGCTATCCAAGCTATGGAAACTGCAACTAATTGACAGCGAATATTTTACTGAAATGTCCTATAGTAACAGGACAAGACTTATAAGGCTGCCTCCGCCGAGAGGATCCATCACAGATCGAAACGGACAGATACTGGCTCAGAATCAGCCCAATTTTTCTCTCTCTGTTATTCCAGGGGAACTGTCGGAATATGACAAGGTGTTGGAAGTCGTGCCATCGATATTGGGTATCACCCCGGAAAAACTTAGAACCCTTTTGCTAAATGCCGCTAGTTCTCCAAAGTATAAGCATTTTCAAATAAAAAAAAATCTCAACATGGAGGAGGTTTCACTCCTCAAGACGAGACTTGGGGATACCAGAGGAGTAGTTATTGAAACAAGGCCTCTTCGGGAATACCCATTCGGAGAATCTTTATGTCATGTGATAGGAACCATGGGGGAGATTTCTCAGGACGATCTTTTGAAATCCCAGAAATTCGTTTACCGGCCTGGTGATTATGTCGGCAAGACGGGAATGGAAAAGGAATATGAAGGTTATTTGAAAGGCGAGGAGGGCTGGACTCAGATAGAAATTGACGCTAAAGGGCGTCAGCTAGGCTCAACGAGCAAGATCCCTCCGCAGAGAGGGGCTGACATAGCCCTTACAATTGACATTCATCTTCAACGCTACATAGAGGAAATTTTTATTGAGCGAGCCGGTTCGGTAGTAGTCCTGGATCCGGAAACGGGCAAAATATTGGCTTTGGTTAGTAAACCCGGTTTTGACTTAAATCTCTTTAGTCCGTCGATATCTGAAAGAAACTGGAAAAATCTGAACAGCGATTCGCTTCATCCATTGGAAAACAGGTCTATAAGGGGTTTGTACGCGCCGGGTAGCACGTTCAAGATGGTCACGGCCCTAGCGGGTTTGACAGAAGGCCTGATACGTCCGGATACTGTTTTTGAGTGTAATGGCGAACTTGATGTTTCAAACCAGACATATAGGTGCTGGAAGCAACAAGGTCACGGAAAAGTTTCGTTGCACAAGGCCCTGGTTGAGTCCTGCGATGTTTATTTCTATGAACTCGGGCTACGACTCGGGGCTGATCGCCTCGCGAGATACGCATCTCTTTTTGGTTTTGGCACTGCCACCGGAGTAGAGCTATCAAATGAATTACCGGGTTTGGTTCCCAATTCTGTCTGGAAAAAAAGAAACTATGGCGCCCCAATAAAAGATGGTGATTCTGTTACGATTGCCATCGGGCAAGGCTATTTGCTTTCAACCCCAGTTCAAATGGCTCTCATGACTGCGGCTCTGGCTAGTAATGGAACAGTCATGAAGCCCTATCTGGTTGACAGGATTGTTTCAGCAGAGGGTTCTACGATATTTCAGAATCAGCCGGTTCAAAAATGGAATGCGTCTATTAATCCAAAGTATCTGGAATTGATTCAGAAATCCATGAGGGATGTTGTTGAAGACAAATCCGGAACAGGCAGGAAAAGCCTCATTCCAGGCCTTCACGTGCATGCCAAGACCGGAACCTCGCAGGTAATAAGGGAAAAGGACAGGGGAGCGGAGATTGATCAGATTCCTTATTACGAACGCACCCATGCCATGTTCGTAGCGTATGTAAATGACAGACCGCAAAAAATTGCCCTGGCGGTTGTTGTTGAACACGGCGGAGGTGGTGGGGCGGTAGCGGCTCCAATTGCGAAAAAAATACTTTGCAAGTATTATGGCATTCCGGAAAATCCGAGATAGTTATTACGAGCCACCAGAAGTCGGTTGTTTCAGAATACAGCGTTCTAATGCCATATTTAGAGATCAATAACAAATTGCTTGGGCCTTTCGGCAAGTTTGAGTGGTTGCTTTGGGGACTGTCCGTGATTCTGACATTGATAGGGATCACCCTTATTTATAGCGCTACCGCTAGTCTGGGAGGACAGGAAAAGACCTTTGTGTTTAAACAGCTTGCCTGGTTTTGTCTTAGCCTTGTAATGCTGACAGCGCTCGTTCTCTTCGATTACAAATTTTTTGAGCAATGGGCCTACTGGATATTTTTTGCAGTCATAATAGCATTGGTCGTGGTGTGGGCCATTGGTAGAGTTACAGCAGGATCTAGACGCTGGATAGATCTTGGCCTTATGAGGTTTCAGCCTTCAGAATTCGCAAAGCTGGCGGTAGTCCTGGCCGTATCCAAATGCCTAAGCGAAAAGTTCGGCTCCCAATCTATTGAAATAGTGGATCTGGGAAAGCCGGCAGTGATAATATTACTCCCAGCCTTGCTTGTCTTGGTTCAGCCTGATTTGGGAACTGCCATTGTAACCGTCCTGATCGGTGGGTCTGTTGTTCTCTTTGCAGGTCCAGGTAGGCGCGTATTGGCCTGGATTTTTGGCGGAACAATATTGTTATCGATCGTTTTGTATTTTTTTGGTGGGAAAATATTACTTGACTATCAAAAAAAGCGAATTGCCACCTTTTTGAACCCGGATTACGATCCCTTGGGTTCGGGCTATCACATCATCCAGTCACAAATCGCTATCGGGTCTGGTGGTCTCAGCGGACAGGGTTTCATGCAGGGAGCTCAGAATCAGTTGATGTTCCTGCCTGTTAAACATACCGACTTCATCTTTACCATCCTGGCGGAAGAATTTGGTTTCATAGGATGTTTGCTGGTACTGAGCCTTTTTGCGGCATATTTGTTTCGTGGACTTAGTATCGCCCAGAAATCGAGAGACGCATTTGGCGCTCTCGTTTCATTCGGCTGCATATCTATTATATTCTGGCATGTTACAATCAACGTTGGTATGGTCATGGGGCTACTGCCCGTTGTAGGAGTTCCCCTCAATTTCATGAGCTATGGTGGGAGTTCGCTGTTATGCTCCTTTATCATCACGGCATTGGTCGCAAATGTCAAAATGCGACGTTTTGGCTATGAAGTCTGAAAAACATGATGGTTCAAGACCAGGGAACTGATTCAGCCTGACAGAGGGCTGCATAAAATATTGTTAAGGATTACAACCTTAAGATTTATTTTTTTAAATTAATTGTTGAACGTAAGTGCATTATATGTTAAGGACAGTCTTACCGGCTTGATGCAGTACTAGTTTTTGCCGGAATCTAGGAGGGCGCATGCTCCGATTCAGAAAAGCCAAAAATGACGCAGTCACAGGTTTCCTTGGAGCTCAGACAGAGTTTACAGGCAAGCTTTCTTTTGAGGGAATAGTCCATCTGGATGGTCATTTTCAGGGCGAAATAATCAGCAGGGGAACTCTGGTGGTAGGACCGGATTCAATCGTTGAAGCTGAAATACATTCCAACTCCCTAAAGATTTCGGGAGAGGTTCGTGGTGATATCACAGCCACAGAAAAAATAGAACTCTATCCCCCCGCAAAAGTCTACGGTAACATTAGAACTCCGAGTCTGATAATTGAAGAAGGTGTTATATTTGAAGGCATTTGTAGCATGAGTTCCTTTCAGCCGGAGATGCCGGAACTCGAACGCAAAGAATCCGAAATGCCTATGGAAGAGGAAGAGCCGGAAGAAGGTATATCAGCACAGGCGTGGCCGCTTGGCTATGATCAGAATGACAGCCTTTCAGGAGAAGACACGGAGAACGAAACCCTTCACAAGCACGACCGTTGATTCTTGTCTCGAATTGGGCATTAATCAAGAAAAATATCTTGACACCTTTATCTTGCAATGTTACTAAAATAAGCCATTCACAGTCTAGGCCTTATTTATCCTTTTAAATAAAATTAGGTACTTGGAAGTCACGTGGAGGCGTGCGCAGTTAACTGTCACGCTAGAGGCTGTATAACTTCTCGCATCGGGAGATCAAGCCAGTGATCAATTTAAATTTTACTTTGTTGATTCAGTTGGTAAATTTCCTGATTCTGCTACTCCTCTTGAATGCTCTCCTCTACAAGCCCATCATGGCCAAAATTAGGGAAAGAGAGGCCGCGATCAAAAAAGATCGCGAAAAGGCTCTCGAGCTTGAAACTGAAGTGGCGAATCAGGAAGGCAAGCATCGTGATGCCTTGATACAGGCCAGAAAGTCAGCCGCCGATGAAAAGGCGTCTCTTTTGGCTGCTTCAAAGGTCAAGGAATCCGAAATTCTTGAGAAAGCGAGGCTTGAGGCTGCCAGGATTGTAGAGGAAATGCGTAAGTCAATCCAGGCGGAATCAGACCAAGCGCGAAAAAAACTCAAGGAAGACATGACTCCGTTAGCGCAGTCGGTGACGGAGAAAATCCTGGGGAGGGCCGTGTGATGACATCTAGAATGCGGACCCTTTTGTATTTATCTGTAGTTCCAGTGATTTTGCTGAGCTCCACATCCGCAATCGCGGCTAGTGATGGTGGCTCATCCTGGACTCCATGGCTGTTGATGTGGAGGGTTATAAATACAATAGCCCTGCTAGGTCTTCTAATTTACTTCGTGAAAAAACCCTTGGTTAATTTCTTTCAGGAAAGAAAAAACAGTATAGCCAGAGAGCTTGACGAGGCCAGGGAAAAGCGTGATGAAGCGGTTCGTCTCATAGAAGAATACAAGACCAAAATGGCCGGCATGGAGCAGGAATTGGCAAAGATGAGCGGTGAGCTAAAAAAAGCCGCAGAATCTGATAGCCAAAAACTTGTGGCGACAGCGGAAAAACTGTCGGCAGCCATGATAGAGTCTGCCAGAGTGACAGCCGAACAGGAAGTTAGAAAAGCAAGAATCCTGCTGAAGAATGAGGCTGTTGAGTTGGCAATGACCATGGCGGAGGCCTTGATTAAACAGAAAATCAACGATCAGGACCGAAAGCGTATCGTTGAGGACTACCTGGTTAAGGTTGGGGGTATGAAGTGATAGACACAACTTTAGCTAAACGTTACGCGAAGGCGCTGGTGGAAATTGGTCTTGAAAAAAATACACTGGATAAATATGGCGCCGACTTGTCCGCTTTTGCCGAGCTCATCGATTCCTCACGTGACTTGAGAGAAGTCCTGATCAGTCCTGTTTTCACAAAAGATGACAAAAAGAAAATAGCTGACGACGTTCTCTCAAAGATTTCTGCTGACCAAATGGTTGTTAATTTCGTCAATGTGCTGATCGACCGAAAACGAATCGACCAGTTGCAGGGAATTAACCTGGCATTTGCAGCTAAGGTCGATGAGATCAGGGGTATTACCCGCGGAGAGGTCGTTAGCGCAGAGCCACTCAGCGATGAAGAAATGAACCAGGTCACAGAGGCCCTTTCCGGTTTAAGTGGAAAGAAGGTACAGCTTAAGGCTAAGGTGGATGACTTTCTAATTGGAGGCTTATACGCCAAAGTCGGTGATATGGTTTTTGACGGTACGATTCGCACTCAGCTAAACCAGCTCAAGGAAAGCCTGAAGGGATAGGGACAATGCAGATCAGAGCCGAAGAAATTAGCGAAATTATCAAGCAGCAGATTCAAGATTACGACAAGAAAGTAGAGGTAAGCGAAACCGGCACCGTCATAAGCGTTGGAGACGGAATTGCGCGATTGCATGGCCTCGAAAACGCTATGGCGGGAGAACTACTTCAGTTCCCTGGTGGCATCATGGGGATGGTTCTCAACCTCGAAGCGGACAATGTCGGCGCAGCAATCTTGGGTGAAGACGTTCACATCAAAGAGGGTGACACGGTCAAGAGAACCAACCGAATCGTCCAGGTGCCTGTTGGTCAGGCCATGCTCGGACGTGTTGTCGATTCTCTGGGGCAACCAATTGATGGTAAAGGGCCAATTGAAACCAAGGACTTTCGCGTTGTCGAAGTCGTGGCCCCAGGCATCATCAAACGTGAACCGGTTAAAGAACCCTTGCAGACTGGAATCAAGGCCATCGATTCCATGATACCAATTGGCAGAGGGCAGCGCGAGCTCATCATCGGTGACCGACAGACCGGAAAAACAGCGATTGCCATAGATACGATCATTAATCAAAAAGACGGCAACGTGAAATGTATTTACGTGGCCATCGGTCAGAAAAGATCAACAGTCGCACAGGTCGTCGCCACCTTGGAACGTTTCGGAGCTATGGACTATACCACCGTTGTGTCCGCCACTGCTTCCGATCCTGCCCCCATGCAGTACATCGCGCCTTATTCTGGCGTTACCATGGGTGAATTTTACAGAGACAATGGGCAACACGCACTGATAATATATGACGATCTTAGCAAGCAGGCTACCGCTTATAGACAGCTTTCCCTGCTCCTTAGAAGACCCCCGGGTCGTGAAGCTTTCCCCGGCGATGTTTTTTACCTACATTCCCGTTTGCTCGAACGAGCGGCCAAGATGGGTGAAACCCACGGTGGTGGAAGCCTGACAGCCCTTCCGGTCATTGAAACCCAGGCCGGTGACGTTTCCGCATACATCCCCACGAACGTTATTTCCATTACGGACGGCCAGATATTCCTATCTACAGACCTGTTCTATTCCGGCGTGCGTCCTGCCGTTAACGTTGGTCTCAGCGTGTCCAGGGTCGGTGGCAACGCTCAGGTGAAGGCCATGAAACAGGTTGCCGGTTCACTTCGACTTGATCTGGCTCAGTTTAGGGAACTCGAAGCGTTTGCCCAGTTCGGTTCGGATCTGGACAAAGTGACTCAGGCTCAGCTCGCCAGAGGCACACGCCTTGTGGAAATGCTGAAACAGGCCCAGTACGAGCCAATGCCTGTCGAAAAACAGGTTGCGGTAATCTTTGCAGCCACAGCCGGCTTTGTCGATAGTTACGACGTCAGAGCCCTGGGTGAATACGAAAAACAATATCTCAGTTATTTGGAGAGCAGCCACGCCGATGTTCTGAAAGAGATCAAGGAGAAAAAGATTATTTCCGCCGAACTGGAAGGCAAGATGAAGTCTATTCTTGAAGAGTTCAAGGGAATATTCAATCCGCCATCTTTTTCGATAGTCTAGGAATATAATTTAATCCGAGATCTAACGACATCGGGTCATAGCCAATAGCAACGAGGTCCAAATGGCAAGCCTACGAGATATTCGTAAACGCATAGCCAGCGTCAAGAACACCCAAAAGATTACAAACGCCATGAAAATGGTGGCAGCGGCAAAGCTTAGGAGAGCAGAAGAAGCCATAAAGGCAGGCAGGCCCTTTGCTGATAAAATGAGAGAGGTCCTAATGTCTTTGGCAGCCAGAACCAATCCTGGCGCCCATCCCATGCTTTCTGTCAAGCCGGTTAACAAGGCGTTGCTAATTTTGGTGACTGCTGATCGAGGGCTTTGCGGCGCTTTCAACACAAGTTTGAATCGTCGCGCCGAAGCGTTTGTAAAAGAGATGAAAGCCAAGGGCGTAGAGGTAGAATTGCTAACTGTTGGCCGTAAGGGCAATGACTACTTCCGCAGACGTCCGGTCACAATTGCAGAAAAATTCTCTAATGTAATGGGTAGCATTAGTTATGAACTTGCTGGACAGATATGCAATGTTTTTACAGACAGGTTCATAGCTGGCGACCATCAGGAAGTCTATATACTTTATAATAGTTTCAGGAGCGCAGTAACACAAATTCTGACTCTTCGCAGGCTTCTTCCGATTACTCCGGAAGAAGAGGGCTGGCAGCCACGTCGAGCCTATTTGTATGAACCTTCCGAGGAAGAGCTTCTGAGCGCTATACTCCCAAGATACATTCAGGTTCAGGTTTTTGCGGGATTGCTGGATTCTGTGGCAAGTGAGCACGGCGCTCGTATGACTGCCATGGAAGCGGCTACTTCTAACGCAAAAGAGATGATTCACAAACTGACTCTCAAGTTTAACAGGTTACGTCAGGAGTCTATCACAACAGAATTGATGGAGATCGTCGGCGGGGCGGAGGCGCTGAAAGGTTAAACCGACTCTCTCCATGCCTATAAGTCATTTAAACGAAGACCTTTTCAGGAGGAAATCCTAAGATGAGTGTGGGAAAAATCGTCCAAGTTATTGGCCCCGTCGTCGATGTTGAGTTTCCGGAGCATCAGTTGCCGGCTATTTTTAATGCTCTATTCATATCCAACCCAGCAATTAACGATGAACCCGACAATCTGGTTGTTGAAGTGGCGCAGCATTTGGGTGATAACACGGTGCGAACAATCGCCATGGATACAACGGATGGTCTGGTCAGAGGCATGCCGGTGAAGGACAGCGGCGCTTCTATGCAAGTTCCCGTCGGCAAGGCAGTTCTCGGCCGCATCATGAACGTAGTGGGGCGCCCGGTGGATGAAGGCGGTCCTATCGTTGCGGAGGCCATGCGTCCTATTCACAGGTCGGCTCCATCTTTCGACGAGCAGGTTACTCAGATATCCATTCAGGAGACCGGTATAAAGGTCGTTGATCTAATCGCTCCGTTCATGCGTGGCGGCAAGATTGGGTTCTTCGGTGGGGCTGGCGTCGGCAAGACGGTCTTTATGATGGAAATTATCAACAACATCGCAAAACAGTTCGGTGGAACGTCCGTTTTCGCCGGTGTTGGTGAGCGTTCACGCGAGGGTAACGACCTATATCTGGAAATGGGTGGCGTGCTACCAGGAATGGAGAAAAAGCACGAGGGAGAAAGAGTCATCGATAGAGCGGCTCTGATTTATGGACAGATGAATGAGCCTCCCGGGGCGCGAGCCAGGGTTGCGCTTACAGCCCTTACCGTGGCAGAATACTTCCGCGACGAAAAGGGTCTGGATGTTATGTTGTTCGTAGACAATATCTTCAGATTCACTCAGGCAGGATCCGAGGTGTCAGCCTTGTTAGGCCGAATGCCGTCCGCCGTTGGTTATCAGCCTACCCTTGGAACAGACATGGGTGAATTACAGGAGAGGATCTGCTCTACAAAGAACGGTTCGATCACGGCTGTTGAATGTATTTATGTTCCGGCTGACGACCTTACAGACCCAGCGCCGGCCACAACTTTTGCTCACCTTGACGGAACTGTCGTTCTCTCTCGTCAGGTTGCCGAGCTTGGAATCTACCCCGCCGTCGATCCGCTTGACTCAACTTCCCGAATCCTGGATCCCCGTGTCCTTGGTGAGGATCACTATAATGTTGCACGCTCTGTCCAGTTAGTGCTCCAGCGATATAAGGATCTTCAGGATATTATCGCCATTCTCGGTATGGATGAACTCTCTGAGGACGACAAGCTGGTAGTTTCAAGAGCCAGGAAGATTCAGAGATTCCTATCCCAGCCGTTCTTTGTTGCCCAGGAATTTACGGGCACTCCTGGCAAATACGTCAAGATCGGCGACACCGTCTCAGGGTTCAAAGAAATTGTTCAGGGTAAGCTTGACGATCTGCCTGAACAGGCCTTCTACATGGTTGGTGATTTGAACGAAGTTAGGGAGAAGGCACAGAAACTGGCGAGCGCCTGATCAGGAGAGACTAATGGCTCAAAAGTTCAAAGTCGAGTTGGTGACCCCCAAAGGGGTTGTGCTTGATAGAGAGGTCGAGGAAGTTATAGCTCCGGGGATTATGGGAGAGTTTGGAGTATTGATCGGACACACTCCCATGCTCACTTTCATAAAACCCGGGATCTTGTCATACCTTGAAAATGACAGGTTCATTAAATATGCCGTTGGCTCCGGTTTTTGCGAAGTCCTTAAGGATGCGGTTAATTTGTTGGTTGTAGAAGCGCATGCTGCTGAAGAGATTGACAAGAACGAGGCCAATGAGGAGTTGGTTCGCCTTGAAAGGGAAATCCTTGAGGTCAGCCCCGTTGATCATCCTACCGAATACGAGCGTCTTTCCGATTGTATTAAGGTAGCCAAGGCAAAGATTTCCATAGCAAGCTAGACGCACCATTTTCTGGCGCCCTTTTGTTAAGCCCCGGATTAACTGTTTGACACGGTTTTATTCGGGGCTTTTACTTTTATCGACGGAATATCACGTTAGCGTTCTCGGGGATAATTTATGAACATGTTCATGGTCGAATTGCAAAACAGATTGACCGATATTGGGATTGACGCTGCCCTTTTTAACACATCAGAGATTACGAGGTCTGTCAATCTCAGGAGGTTGTCCGGCTTTTCGGGGTCTGACGCAAGTCTCCTTGTAACACAAGATGAGGCCCATCTGTTTACCGACGGTCGCTATCAGACACAGTCCCACTACGAGTGTCAGGACATCAGAATTCACGTTACACGGAACAAGATTTCTTCTCTTGCAAGATTGGTAAATCGACTCGGTCTTAGGACGGTCGGCCTTGAAGGGACCCGAATCTCTTTTGAATTTATTAGTGCCCTCGCCAGGAAGACTGGCTCGACATCCATGATCAGTTTCAAAAGAAACCTCTTGGATGAGCTAAGGATTCGAAAATATCCCGACGAAATCAGAACTATAAGAACGGCTGCAGAATTGGCGTCAAACGCCTCTATGGAAATTATAGGCCGGGGACTTCTAGGTAGGTCCGAGGCGAGAGTTGCGAGTGATCTTGAATCTTTATTTCGGGAACGGGGAG
>CAITZA010000412.1 GCA_903896745.1 uncultured Desulfomonile sp.
AGCTTCCTTGTCAGGGCGGTTGGGCCGTTTACCAAAGCGCTGCAGGAACTCCGAAACATGGATGAGGTTCAGTTCAGGGGCCCTTATGGAAAGGGTTTTCCCTCTCCGGAGCGGAATACCCCGGTTGTCATGATTGGTGGGGGAACCGGCGCGGGCCCCATAATCATGGCAGCGAAAAAATGGAGTTCGCTTAAACCGAAAGTTTTCCTGGGGTTTTCTTCCAGTTTGGATATTGATGAACGCGCTCGTTGGAATATTGACGCAATCAACGCTGTGGTCGCGATAGACCCTCCAGGAAATCCAGGCGAGGTCATCCGTTCATTGTCCAGCCAGATGAAACAAAATACAGCCGATTTTTTCAACGCCACAGTTTTCCTCTGCGGTCCAATGCCTATGATGGTGACCGCCGCTGACCTGATGAAGCGTCACACTTCCCCAACAAATATTTTCATGGCCCGTGAGGACATAATGAGATGCGGAATTGGCGTATGTGGTAGCTGCGGAACCCCTTCGGGCCTGCGATCTTGCATAGACGGGCCGGTAATCGCGATGGAATAAAGGCATTGCCCGGTAATCCTGACTCAGGCGTGATAGAACTTATTTTCCGGGATAGCCATAATGGCTCTCCTCCGCGATATCTGCTTACTAACCTGTTAGTAACAAAAAATACTTGACAAAAATGTTGTTCAAACACTAAAATACTTGGTAATGAAACAGAAAAAAATGTCATCTGCAGATCGCAAGGCGCAGGTACTCTCAGCAGCGAGAGGTTTATTCGCAAAAGAGGGCTATGCTGAAGTCACTCTTGATGATATAGCCGCGTTGGTTGGGGTAAGCCGCCCCCGAATAATCCAGTTATTTGGCTCAAAACGTAATATTTACGAAACCATAGCAGAAGCCGCGTATAGTTCGCATCCCATGGATAGGGATCTTGCCGAGCCGATGCTGAAGAAGGACGATTTTGGCGTTTTCAAGGCATTTGCCGCTCATATTCTCAGGCATACGGTTAGTCGTGAGGATCGTGAGATATTCAAGATACTGATGTATGCGCGACTCCGTGAAGACAATTTTCATCGAGCCCATTTTCATAAGAAAGATACGCTCATGATAAGCCGCTTGGCGGAATACGTTGAGCAGAGGGTTCAGGCTGGCGTGTTTCGCTCCATGGATTCCAGAATAATAATATATTGTTATCAGGCCATGATATCGAACCTGGCTATTTACAAGAATGTTATGAAAACAATGGATTTTGTAACTGTTGACGCTTTGAGCGAGGAGTGCGCCCGGATATTTCTTGACGGTGTGATGTCGGAATCGGGTCCGGCTGAATCCACCCCGTAATAGCATTTATTTCACTGCACAATCATACAATCGGCTTATAGATCATACATCATCGATTTGGGCTAGCATCTTAGCCCCACCGGCGCCAGATAAGACGCATCGGATCGGTATGTATATCTGCAAGCGCTTGGCCACGGCGGGAGTAAAAATGGTTAGGCGACGTTATGTGGATTTGAGCATTGCCATCGAAGATGGATTGCCAAGCGATCCTCCCATGATGATTCCAAAGATAGAATATTCGGATCATAAGGCTGGCGCTGAACAGATGAAGATGTTTTTTCCTGGCCTGGCCAATGATCAGTTACCTGGCGGCCTTGGTTGGGCGATGGAATTCGTTTCACTTACCACGCATAGTGGAACGCATCTGGACGCTCCGTTCCATTATCATCCCACCATGGACAATGGGGCGCCGGCTTTAACCATTGACGAAATTCCCCTGGAGTGGTGTTTTAGCGACGGTGTGCTGCTGGATTTCAGCCATAAACCGGATGGGAGCCGGATAACGGTTGAGGATGTTGTAAAAGAGCTTGAGAGGATTGAGTATTCGATCAAGCCGTTTGACATAGTCCTTGTAAGGACTGGGGCCGATCGATATTGGGGAGCTCCGGAGTATCTGGTTAAAGGGGCCGGCATGGATCGCGAGTCAACACTTTTTCTGACTGAAAAAGGCGTAAAAATAGTTGGCATAGATTCTTGGAGCTGGGACAGGCCCTTGCCTTTTCTGGCTAGGGAATTCGCTGAAACCAGCGATCCGCGTGTGATCTGGGAAGCTCATTTTGCCGGAATAGAAAGAGGCTACTGTCACATGGAAAAATTGGGGAACCTTTCGGCAATAGGTCGTCAGAAGAACTTCAGGGTTTGCTGTTTTCCTGTGAACATAAAGAGGGCCACAGCGGGTTGGGTCAGACCTGTGGCGATAGTTGATGAAGACTGATCTTTGCAGGAAACTTACCCCCGCATCGGTCAGATTGTTGGCCTGCGCTTCCATACTATGACATTTCTGTTCCTGACTTTTTCTTGAACCGGTTCTTTTTCGTCGCTGCTGAACAAAATCCTGTGGCGACAGGACGAAGTATTACGCTAACAGGGTGGAAACGTCCGTGACAGCCATATTGTCTGGTCATGACATCGAGAAGAGTTTTGGAGGGTTAAAAGCGCTCTCGAAATTCAATTTCGAGGTCATGCCCGGCGAGATAGTCGGTCTGATCGGGCCAAACGGTTCGGGGAAGACAACGCTTTTTAACGTTATTTCAGGACTTGTCAGGCCTGATTCCGGCAAAATAGCTTTCGAAGGTTCAGAAATCACACGAAAACCGCCTCATGCAATATCCTCCCTGGGAATTGCAAGGACATTCCAGATAGTCCGACCATTAAGGGATCTTGATTTAATCGATAATGTGGCCATTGCGGTAGTTTATGGTCGAAACGAGATTTTCGACATGCGGGAGGCGAGGGGCAAGGCGCTTGAAACACTTGAATTCAGTGGTTTGGCGCATAAGGCCTACAGCTATCCTGGGGAGCTAGCAATTGAGGATTTGAAAAGACTCGAGGTGGCTCGGGCGCTGGCTTCAAATCCGAGGGTGCTCTTGCTGGACGAGGTTTTTGCAGGGTTGAACCCCAAAGAGATATCGGGCGCAATTGAACTGGTTTTCAGAATAAGAGAAACCTACGGCTTGTCGATAGTCATGATTGAACATGTGATGAAGGCCATAATGACCGCATGTTCAAGGGTCATAGCGTTACATCACGGAGTGAAGCTTGCGGACGCTCAACCTCGTGAGGTAGCCAACCATCCTGAAGTAATAAGGGCTTATCTGGGCGTAGAGTATGCTGGAAATTAAGGAAATAAGCGTCAGTTATCAAAGGCACTGTGCCCTTGCAGATGTTTCAATGACGGTTGAACAGGGCGACTTCGTGGCTCTAATCGGTTCCAATGGCGCCGGAAAGAGCACTCTTATAAACTCTGTGTCGGGTCTTACAAAAATCAGCAAAGGTTCAATATTATTTCAAGGCGAAACAATATCAGGTCTGTCTCCGGATCTGATTGCCTCGCTAGGCCTGATACAGGTCCCCGAGGGCAGAAAGCTCTTTCCACTGATGTCTGTGGAGGAGAATCTGGAGATTGGGGCTTATTTGCCTGATCCCCGGAAAATGTATGCGAGGAATCTGGGAAAAATGTTCGAGATGTTTCCCAGATTAAAAGAGAGAAGAAAGCAGAGCGCCGGTAGCCTGTCGGGTGGCGAGCAGCAGATGCTGGCGATAGCCAGGGCGTTGATGGCACAACCCATACTACTTATGCTCGATGAGCCTTCGCTCGGCCTGGCTCCGATTGTCACTCAGGAAATATTCAAAATATTACGCGAACTTAATGATGAGGGTCTGACTATCCTCCTCGTGTCACAGGAAGTGCTTCAGTCACTAAAAATATCGAGGAGAGGTTACCTACTTGAAAACGGGTCTGTTAACCTGACCGGAGCTTCGGGTGACCTTCTTAAGGATGTGAGGGTAAAGGAATCCTATCTTGGGCTATGAAACCACAACTGGTTTGATTCATTACGACTATTAAGGAGTTTGCGCCATGAGGAGAGCTTTGTTGCGAAAAAACGCCAGTACGTTGCTGTTATTTGGGTTGAGCCTTTTTCTTGTTGCGACGGCGGGCCCCCTGTTCGCTTCCCAACCTATTGTCATAGGCGGTTCGCTTCCGTTAACCGGCGAGTTTGCGGAAACAGGCAAACTCATTGAAAAGGGAATGAAATTCTGGGCCGAGGAAATTAACGCGAAGGGTGGGTTGTTGGGCAGGCCCGTTGAATTCAAGATTTATGATGATGAATCAAATGTCGGCAAGGCTGTCACTTACGCTGAAAAGGCGATCACTGTGGACAAGGTCGATCTGCTATTCGGCGGATACCCCGGTACAGCCGCCAGAGCGGTGATGCCGGTCGCAGAGAAGCATAAATTCGTCTACGTTTCGATGGGCGGTCACATGAAGAGTTTTGAACAGGGGTACACCTTCAGTTTTGGAGCGCCTCCCCTAATGGGTGAGTGGTGGTACGAAGGCTTTTTCCAGTGGATGGAAACGATCCCTGCGGATCAACGTCCAAAGAAAGCAGCAGTCTACACGATGAACAATCCTGTGGGCTCATCACTGACCGGCTCCATTCAGAAATGGACCAAACAG
Organism: uncultured Desulfomonile sp.; assembly: GCA_903896745.1. GTDB lineage: Bacteria > Desulfobacterota > Desulfomonilia > Desulfomonilales > Desulfomonilaceae > CAITZA01. The sequence goes on from CAITZA010000412.1 coordinate 4,520, forward strand.
CTTGGTATAGAAGTAGTCATAGACGAAAAATACAATCTTCCGCTTCCTGACGCTACTCCGCTTATAATGAAAGCAAAGCAACTGAATTGCGACATGTTGTTTGCCAATGGTTTTTTCGGGGACGGCGTGATGATGATCCGTGCGGCCAAGGCGCTGGATTACAATCCAAAAGCCATTCTTCAGGGCATCGGCTCAGTGGTGCCTGCGTGGATCAAGGAATTGGGAAAAGACGGTGACTATGTTTTTTCGGGCACCTCGCTTTTTAACAAGCTCAATTTTCCCGGTAATGACAAGCTGAACGCTTATGCCAGGAAGGAATTCAATATAGACGGGTACCCGTTATACTTTGGTTTTGGTTATGCCTGGATGCAGGCGCTGGCTCAGGGTGTGGAGGGCGCCAAAAGTCTGGATCAGACCAAGATAAGAGACTGGCTCAAAACAAACAAAATTGAAACCATAGCAGGGCCAATGACATTTGATGAAAAAGGTTTGCCGGCGCCCATCAACTTCTGTACGCAGATAATCAATGGCCAGGTTGAACTTGTATGGCCGTTAAATGTTAGAACAGCCGAGCCGGTTTATCCGAAACCCGCTTGGAAATAAAAATGGTTAACAGCTGTGGGGCGGCTTAATAGCCCCATTTCCTGATTATCAGGCCAAATGCGCCTAACAAGGACAAATTGCCGGTTCAAATGAATTCAACTCTTATTTTTCAATCTCTAATCAGCGGCGTTATGATGGGATCGGTTTATGCTTTGCTTGGGGTTGGTTTTTCCCTCACATGGGGAGTTATGAAAGTCATAAACGTGGCCCATGCCGCATTTGGCTTACTCGCCGCTTTTTTTGCCTACACCGTTTTCCATCGGTACGGGATTGATCCGGTAGTATCACTGGTATTGTCCGTTCCTTTTCTTTTTTTCCTGGGGTGCGCACTGTATCGGTTTCTGCTGATTCGAATAACCAGCGCAAGAGCTGTAATAGTATCATCCATGATACTGACCTTTGGGGTCGCCATCATACTTGAAAATCTTGCGTTGCTTCTTTGGGGAGCGGACCCGCGCCTTTTTACGACAAGCTATACCAGCAAGGTAATAATAGTCGGGCCTTTCTATTTTCAGTATCCGCCTGTGATCGGTTTCGTGATGTCTGTTGTTGGGATATCGTCAATTTACCTGTTCCTCAAGAGGACCTATGTTGGGAAAGCTGTCCGGGCGGCATGGCAGCAGCCGGAAGCTTCACAATTGTGTGGAATCAACCTTGGACGCATTTCAGCGATCACATTTGGTCTGGCGGTGGCGTCGGCGGGCGCGGGTGGAGTTGGAATGGGGTTGCTGTATTCTTTTGAACCTCATTCTCATAACCTCTGGTTAATCTACCTGTTCCTGGTGGTCATAGTTGGAGGTGTCGGAAATGTTTTGGGAACTGCCATGGCCGGTCTGATTATTGGCGTGATTACGGGTCTGTCGATGGCGTTCCTGCCCTATCAATGGGTAAATCTGTTAACGTTTGGGCTATTGATGGTCATTCTGGTAGTGAAACCGCAGGGATTGTTTCAAAGTGAAGTCTGAACAATTTTCATCAACCCGATCAAACTATATTGAGCTGATCCTGATGGCGATAGCGCTGATCGGGTTAGTGGCGTTTCCTCTTTTTGGTCCGCCAGTCTATTTCATATCGTTCGTTTTCTGGGTGTTCCTTTATGTATGTTTGTCCAGTTCCTGGAATTTGATAGGAGGATATGCTGGCTATCTATCATTTGGTCATGTGGCGTTTTTTGGAATTGGAGCTTACGCCACCGCAATGATCGGGAAAATTTTTGGATTGAGCATAACGATGACATTGCTGGCGACAATACCGGCGGGGGTGATTTCATCGTTTATCGCCATAATCGTGGGTTACCCGTGTCTTCGTCTGAGGGGGCCATATTTTGCGGTTATTACATTATGTTTTTCGTTCGTGTCCCAATTGACGGTCAAGAATCTGGAATTTTTGGGAGGCGCGGATGGTCTTTGGCTGAAATCGATGGATGTTCCAGTTTTGGTCAATCGAACAATATTTTACGAGCTGATGCTATTTCTGACGGTTCTGACGGTTTGGGTGAGTTATCTAGTCGGTCGATCCCGGTTTGGGGCAGGCTTGCGCGCTATCAAGGAAGACGAGGAGGTAGCCCAGACAATGGCCATAAACGCGCCTCGCCTAAAGATCATGGCGTTTGCGCTGTCAGCCTTTTTCCCGGGAATCGCCGGCGGAATTTACGCCTGTTACCTGAGTTACATTCATCCGGATGTGGTTTTTGACGTCAATATGTCGATTCTTCAGGTACTAATGGCATTATTCGGCGGAGCTTCATCCTGGGTGGGGCCTGTCGTAGGCGCCGTATCGCTTACTCTTGTAAATGAGGGTCTGTCCACTTTTGTAAAGGCGGAATTGGCCAGGATCATATACGGTCTTCTTTTCATTATTGTTATTGTGTTCATGCCGAACGGCATACTGGAATTTTTTTCGAGAAAAAGAAGAAAAATTGAGCGCTGAACGCGTTTGAACGCGAATGGATTCAAAATCAAAACTTCGATAGTTTCTGACAGATAAGCCTTCCTGCATGATTTTACATGCTGCATGCCGGTTTATTTACCCGGCGATGATCTTAATTGTTTGAACAAGGAGTTGTTAATGGAAAAATTAATTATCACTGCGGCAATTAGCGGCGCTGCGACGATTCCATCGCTAAGCCCTTACTTACCACTGACACCCCAACAGATCGCGGATTCAGCCCTGGAAGCGGCCAAAGCAGGCGCTGCAATAGTTCATATACATGCAAGAAGACCGGAAGACGGATTCCCTTCGGCAAATCCTGAGCATTTCAGGGAAATCCTTACCAGAATAAAGGATAATTCGGATGTGGTTGTTTGCATCACTACAGGTGGCTCGGCCATGATGACTGTGGAAGAGCGTGCCGCTGTGGTTCCTCTATTCAAACCCGAAATGTGCTCGTTTAATATGGGGTCTATCAATTTTGCCCTGCATACTTCCTTGAAATTTTTGAAGGAATTCAAATATCCGTGGGAAAAGCCTTATCTTGAAATGAGCAAGGATTTTGTTTTCAAAAATACGTTCAAGGATTTTGAATACCTGTGTGAGGTCACCAAGGCTAATAACACAAAGCCGGAGCTTGAAATATATGATGTGGGGCATTTGTACAACCTGGATCATCTGGTGAACGAAGGGTTGATGTCGCCGCCGTTGCATCTGCAATTCGTCATGGGAGTACTGGGCGCCATTAGAGGAACACCGGAAGACTTAACCTATCTTGTTACTAAAGCTACTACACTGTTTGGGGCCAGTAATTTCACATGGTCGGTTATCGGCGTTGGCGCAGCGGAGATTAATCTTTCTACCATGGCAATTCACATGGGCGGTCATGTGAGGGTCGGTCTGGAAGACAACATTTTCATAAAGAAGGGCGTGCTGGCAAAAAGCAATGCGGAGCTGGTGGAGAAAGTAAAATCATTGGCGGAATTGTTGCACAGGGATATCGCCACACCAGAAGAAGCCAGGCGGATGCTAAACCTCAAAGGTATCGATAATGTCGGCTTTTAGAAAGACGTTATTCAGATGGTAGGATGAAATGCGGCAAGAGCGCGCCTATTAGCTATTGCCGCATACAACAAGATTGGATAATTTTCAGCTTTCAGCTAAAATTCGGGTTTCCGTATCTCACTTACAAGGAGAAGGGCCTGGCGCTGGGTTTCCCGCATAACGCGATTCAACAAGTTCCAGCCATTTGTCCAGGGTTAATCCGCAGTGAAAACAGTCGGTAATGCCATCGGAGGATGTACACTCTTCAAAAATGGTGTCATGAGTGACAAGACAGACCGGCCATCCAGGAACATGACTCTTAGGTCCGCAATTGTTGTGAATCCGATAAACCATGAAAGAGTTCTGATCACATTTCACCTTGTAGCTAACATCCGATATCTCAAGAATGATCTCCTGATTTATCAAACCCAGGCTACTGAAAAGTTCAAGCGCATTCTGAAAGGCTTTTGCAGCGTATCTTTTCATGTCTGTGGCTTCATTCTGAGGAAAAAGGTTGATAAAATCTGATGCGCCTATGCGTCGGGAGATGCGCCATATCTTTCCCAGAAATCCTCTTCCGTAAATCTGTGACACTGGGTGCCACGGCACTCTACACCAAAGCTGGCGCACACCGATCCCATCCTGGCGGCGTCCCTGATATCCTTACCCATGACCAGGCCTTTAATAAGGCCTGCCCTGAAAGAATCGCCGGCTCCGGTAGGGTCCAGGACCCTTGTCGGTGAAATGGCGCTGATCATGGTCTCTCCGGAACTGTCCGTCACAACGGACCCCCTCTCCGCGAGGGTGGTAATAACTGCGCCGGTTCTTTCCAGGATCATGTCTTTGGACAGCTGTGTCGAGCGCATAACCATTTCCAGCTCATAGTCATTTGAGATGAAAATCATGGCGCCTGTGAGCATTTCTACCAGGTTGCCGGTCTCAAGCGCGGGAATAGACTGGCCGGGATCAAATATGTAGGGTATTTTCAATTCCTTGTAAGACCTTGATAGTAAGAGCATGTCATCGAGGTTGCCGGGCGCCACTATTGCGAGGGTATCTTCAGCGGCCACCTGGTTGACATCATAAAGACAGGGGTGTTTCATTGCGCCAGGATTGAATCCTGTAATCTGGTTATCGGCCAGATCGGTCGTAATGTAGGCGCCCGCGGTGAATTCATCGAGGATGATCCTTATGCCCTCCTGTGACAGACCGTGATCTACCAGCCAGTCCGAATATGATGCAAAATCCTTCCCGGCGCTCGCTAGTATTATCGGCTTTTCACCGAGCATGGACAGATTGTAGCCTATGTTGCCAGCCGTGCCGCCGAATTGCTCCTTCAAACCGTTAACCATGAAACATACATTGAGTATATGAATTTTATCAGGCAGAATGTGATTGGCAAACTTGTCAGGGAAATCCATTATACGGTCATAGGCTAGAGAGCCCGATACGAGAATTCTCATGAAAACCTCTTGTTAAATCTTTTTCCTGCAATCTGGCTACATTATTTTAGACCAGTCCCGCTGTCAAGACTGATGCCCAAAAGAATGGATTAAGTAACTTGAAACTCCGGTGAGTTTGTAACATCTATATAGTAACAGTACACCTGGCGTCCGTAAATCTGAATGCGCCAATGTTGGGATGACCTTTAGGCAGGGTTTGGATACTGAGTATATTCTTAACAGAGTTCATCGGACCGATCAATTTTGAATGTAGAGTGAGGAAATACAATGTCCGGTTGTGACCTAACAATTTCAGAGGCGGCCAGGAATTGGCCAGAAGGCATAATTTCTGTGAAACTAACCATGAATCCATACCTTTTGACTTTGGCTGAAGAGGCGTCGGAAAAAAACGGTATAAAATTATGGGAGTTTATCAACGTTGCGCTCTGGGAAAAACTTGGAGCTCCTGATCAGGAATCAATGTTGAATCATGCCGCTGGTCTGGATTTGTGTGACGATGATCCGAAATGGAAAAAAAGACTGCAATTAACGGCCAGGCATGAAATTGAGGTTAACGAACTCAAGCGCTCGATGAGCGCCGCCCAGAAGAAATGTAACATATCCAGCGATGATGGAGATCGCTAAAACGTTTTAGAAAGGATAATATCATGCCGATTCTGAAATATAGATGTCTTGATTGTGGGAAGGAATTCTCAAAGATATTCTTTTATGAGCAGAATGCGCCTTCGGCCTGTACGGTTTGTCAGTCGGCAAACATTGTAGCGGATGGCAATGCGTTTGATTGCGATGAGTCCTCGGTTTCCAGGAATTTGTGCATGTCTTGTGATTCATGTTCTGAAGACAGTTGTGGTCACGTTCGTCCATCGTCATGATAGAAGGACGTTAGAGCAGGTACTGCTCAGGAGTATGCATCTGGATATCCACCGGGGTTGATTTTGATTATCAGTTATCCTAGAATAAAAGAATCAATAGGCAGTATAGACGCCTGATATTTACCGGCGTCGATGACTGCCATAATTTTGGGTTTTTGACGCGAGGTTTGAGTCATGAAGTTGTTTGTATCTCTGTTGTGTCTTGTCCTGTTAGCCTTTGGGCAATGCTGGAGTCAGGATGTGTCATCAACCAAGGCCGGTGATGTATTGGCAAAGGTAGGTAACAAAGAAATCACCAGGGATATGATAGACCATGTAATATCAACTATTCCGGAAGAAAACCGGGTTCCGTTCCTTACACCGGATGGAAAGAAAAAGATTCTTGATGAAGTAATCAACTTCGAACTTTTCGCTCTGGCCGCTAGAAACGATTCCATGGATAAGGATCCTGCAATCAAGACCCGATTGGATTACGAACAGACTCAATATCTGGCCAGGGAATATTTCAGACGCCTTCAGTCCAAAGAGGCCCCTGTTTCAGAGGACGAGCTTAAAGCATACTACAACTCACACCTTGCCGAATTCGCCCCACCAGAAGAGTTGCAGGCCCGTCACATCCTGGTAAAGACAGAAGCTCAAGCAAACAAGCTGATGGAACAGCTCAAATCCGGAGCTGATTTTGCTGAACTCGCGAAAAAGAACTCGGTAGATCCGGCGGCCTCCAAAGGCGGAAAACTTGAGTTAATGGATGGGAAGGACTGGTTGCCTCGCGGTTCATTTGAAAAATCTTTTGAACATGTACTTTTTAAAATCCCGAAGGGCCAAACGGGTGGTCCAGTCAAAACCCAGTTTGGATGGCACATTCTCAAGGTTGATGATAAACGACAGCCAAACACCCCCGCCTATGTTCAGGTAAGGGGCATGATCAAAAGCAGGATTGAAAACGAACGAAACACAAAGTTGCATAACCAGGTTACTGAACAGTTAAAACAAAAAATTCCGGTGACCACGAAATAATTCGTTTAATATTACATTTTTCTGTATAAGACGTTTCGGGAACCAGTTTTGATTTTCCCTGCCCATAGGGCAGGAATGGCGCGTGCATAGCAAATGCGCTCTCTTTAAATCACTGGGGCCCGACTTTTGTTTTTGGTCGTTCCTATTTTCAGGAACAAATTTGACGAAGCCTGGCTCCGTCCCATTTCAAAACCGGTCCCGACAGAACATGAAAAGAACCCTAGTAGTCAGTCTGCTCATATTGGTGGCAATCCCATTTTGGCTTGGGAATATCCTTGCGGATTCAAAGAGTAACAAGGCCGGCGCAACAGTTGGCTCAGAATCCTTGCAGAAACCGAGCGAGTCGCGGTTGTTCGAGGCAATCAATTCCTACATGGATGGGATGAGGGGAACTTCGAGAAAATACAGGGCCGCCAATGTTGCCGGTGACGCCGGCCAGCGTAGAAACCCGAACCTCGTTCTACCCATCCAGGACTCTGGAGAGTTGCGGGAGGCCGATTTTTTCAGAGAAGAGGCGATAGCTCGTCGTCGGGATCAAAGTTCAGAGTGGGAGCTTGCGGCAATATCGCTTGAACGGGCCTCCCAAATTGCATCATCTATTCCCGACCCAAAAAAGGTCGCATCAACAAAGGAAAAACTCCAGGAAAACCAGAGTAAGGTCGAAAGCGCCAAAAAAGACAACCTCCTGAAGAACTCCGAGTTGACCAACTCCGTAGGAATGAATCTGGTAGTCGTTTCTTCCGGAACATTTGAAATGGGAAGTTCTTCATCGGAAATTAGAAGAATCAGAAGCGAATGGAACATTGCGGAAAGCTTGCTTGATGCTGAAACTCCGGAGCACAAGGTCAGGATTACGAAGCCTTATCTAATTGGAAAATATGAAGTTACCACAAAACAGTTCAGGCAGTTTGTGACAGAGACCGGTTACAAAACAGTTGCAGAGACTCAGGGGTGGGCATGGGCCTATGATTCCGACAAGAAAAAATGGCTGAAGAAGAATGGGATGTCGTGGAAAAATCCTGGAATGAAGTCCTGGGATGACCATCCGGTTACTTTTATGACACACGCGGACGCCGAGGCGTTTTGTGATTGGCTGAGCGCAAGAGATGGGCGAAAATACCGTCTGCCGACAGAGGCGCAGTGGGAATATGCGAGCAGAGGTGGAGACTCACAGAAGAGATTTTCGTGGGGAGACGAATATCCGGACAGTTCCCAAATAAACATTGCCGACAAGAGCTCTCCATTCCCCTGGGCGGACCGCACTACGAATGATGGTCACCCCACAATTTCGCCGGTAGGCTTTTTTCAGCCAAATGGCTTCAAATTGTACGACATGGCGGGAAACGCCTGGGAGATTTGCTCTGACATTTATGATCCGAAAGCCTTCAAAAACAGGGGTGATTCCACATCTTTCGATCCTGTTGGACCCAAAACGGGTAAAAAGCGCGTGGTTCGAGGCGGAAACTGGGCTTTTGGTCCGGAAATAGCCCGAAATTCATTTCGTTTTGGTCTGGATTCAAATCTGTGTGTAGACATTTGTGGATTCAGGGTGGTTGCAGACCTGAAACCGGATGAGTATGACAAAAAGAGCAACACAGCCCAGACAAGTCCGGAAACTCAGCTCACGGATGAGAATGTCGAAAATCTCATGTCCAGGGTTAAACAGCTCTCGCAAGCGGGAAAGAGGCGTGAGGCAAGAATCCTGATAGATAATCTGAAATCCGTCAAACCTGATGACGCCGGCGCCGGGTGCGTGAAACAACCCGAGGCTTTTGTTAGAAATACCTTAAACGCATTGATTGATCTCACGGAAGACAAGTCCATACAGTCATTTACGAACTCTTACGGCATGAAAATGATACGGATTCCCTCCGGATCGTTTGTGATGGGAAGTTCGGAGGCCGATATTGCGTGGGCAATGACCGTGCTGGCGCAAGGAAGGCCAGTAAACCTCGAAAATGAATATCCATTTCATAAGGTCAGAATATCCAGGCCTTTCTATATGTCTGAGACGGAAGTCACCACAAAACAATTCAGGGCATTTGTGGAAGATACCGGATATGTTACAGACGCAGAAGAAGAAAAGGGAGGGCAGATTTTCAATCCTACAGAAAACAGGTTTGAAAAAAAGGACGGTAGTTCATGGCGAAATCCCGGTTGGGATATTTCCCCGAATCAACCGGTGACCATGGTTTCTTACAATGACGCTCAGGCCTTTGTAGAATGGCTCAGCGCCAAAGAAAAACTACCGTATAAACTCCCGACAGAAGCCCAATGGGAGTATGCGGCGCGTGGAAGGATACCTATGGCGCCTTTTCCATGGGGGGATTCCCTGCCTGATGGTGACAAGGCAAACTATGCTGACAGCAACACCGATTTTGAATGGCGTGATAGGGACGCTGATGACGGATACAAGTTTGTGGCCCCTGTTGGCAAGTATCAGCCTAATGGTTTTGGCCTTTATGACATCTCCGGAAATGTGCTGGAGTGGGTGAGGGATTACTACGGAGAAGATTATTACAAGTTCAGCCCCGAGATAGATCCCGAAGGGCCCGGTCATGGCGAATTCAGGGTCATGAAGGGAGGGGAATGGACGTTCGGCCCGGTAAATATGCGGTGCGCCTTTCGAGGGTGGTCACGACCGGATCTAGCTGTTTACAACGGCGGATTCAGGGTTGTCATAGATTACGGGCAGTCACTCAGGCCATCCTTTTTTGCCGAGGATTTTCTCACAAAAGAGTGGATTCCAGGACCCGAATACAAGGAAGTAGCCCAGGCTTTAGCAAAGGAAGACCAGCGTTCTGCGCAAACCAGAGCCGCTAAAGCCAGAAAGGAACCCAAACCCGCCAACCCGGCCAACGAGCCCGTGATAATGAGAGGCGTGCTTATCCTCGACTTTTCCCCCAAATCGGACGCTAAAAAGGCCGGTCTACTCAAAGGAGACATTATAGTATCCTATGACGGGGTTACCGACCTGTCCTCCGACAAGTTGATTGCGCTAACTTCGAGGTCAAAAAAAGATAAATCCCGACCCGAGATAATATTCATACGGGATGGAAAGGAATATGCCATCAAGGCTTTTCCAGGTTTTTTAGGTATATCGGTTATGGACACTTCGACCAAACCGCCGGAACGGGCCCCCGAATCCGAACAGAAAACCCCTTCTGATAAGGACAAGAAAAACAAGGGGCTGAACTGGACCTAGTTCCTGCGTCGTAAAGATCCGCTAATTAGTCTTGATCAGGCGAACATGCAATTCTCTGGTTAAGCCCAGCATTTTCATGTCTGGTCTGCGGAATCATTGTTTCGCGCTTTTGCCAGAATAATTGACTGGTTACCGGATCGACTGAAAAAAAGCTGGATTTTTGACAAAGTTGTGATAGAGGACTCGAAGATTGTGTAGTGAGGTGATCTATATGCGATTAGGGATTTCAATCCGTTTTCTGATGGTTTTAACAGCGCTGGTCTTGTTGGGCGCCTCAATCAGTTTTGCGGAAAGCAAACTGATCCAGGTAAAGCCTTCCTATGCGGAATCCAGCTATAAACCGGCGGAGGAAATTCAGGGAGAAACCGGATACTCATACAGCGCTCCGAGTCCCAGGGATCAGATGTACATATTTTGGATTCTAGGGAAAATGCTTAGCTATCCTGTAGATAAAGTTGAAGACTTTATCAGCTCGAAACTGAAATCCCGGGAGAATTCCAAACCGGTGGCAGCGCCTGCCATAGCTACGTCAAGACCCGATCCGTTTGAGTCGATCAATTTCAGGGAAATCCCTCCGGCGCCTCCTGTGAGATGAAGAACCGCTGAAACAGGGATTGACGAATTATACCCTAAATGGCAGCCTTTTGTTTCTTCTCGTCTTCGACAATTTTTTCACCGCATTTTGGGCATTGCAAATATGCGCCCAGTTTCTTGCCGACCTGTTTCTGCATGACTGTGGAATCGCAGGCCGGATTGGGACAGTTGACCGGATGCGGTTTTCCCCACATCGAATAATCGCATTTCGGATACTGGGAGCACGAGAAAAAAGTTCTCCTGCGCTTGGTCTTTCTCTCTATGAGTTGACCTTCAGCGCATTTTGGGCACGCAATACCGGTAGAAAGTGGGGAGGCGTTCTTGCATTCGGGATAGCGCGTACATGACAGAAACGGACCGGTCCTGCTTTCCCTGATAACCATGGGGGCGCCGCATTCGCAAAGCTTGTCGGTTTCGACAGGCGGTTTGACCTCGTCCCCGTCGTCAATGATCTTCCGTGTATACTGGCATTCCGGGTATGATGCGCATCCCAGAAACAATCCGAATCGTCCAGCTCGGATCAAAAGTTTATCCCCACATTCAGGACAAATTTCCCCGATGATTATTCCCTCGCGCTTAATGCTTTTCATAGACGACCTTGCCACATTCAGAGAGTCTTGAAACGGCTTGTAGAACTCCCCGAGGGTTCCCGTCCACGAAGCCTCGCCCTCCTCGATCAGATCCAGAAGGGATTCCATTTCCGCTGTAAATTTTGGATTCACGAGCTTGGGAAAACTGTCTACAAGCAGACCTGCTATTATCCTACCCAAGACAGTCGGTTTGAATTTCTTGTCCTTTAGCTGAACATATTTCCGCCTCTGAATAGTGGATACCGTCTCGGCATAGGTGGATGGACGGCCAATTCCCTGTTCTTCCAGTTCCTTGATGAGTGACGCCTCGTTAAAAGCTGCTGGAGGTTGGGTAAAGCTTTGACGGGGTATGACCTTTTGCAGGTCAAGCCGTTCGCCGACATGCAGTGGGGGAAGCATTCGCTCAGAATCATTCCTGTCTTCAGACTCATCGGGTTCATCGACATCCGGTGAACTCCCGTAAATTTTTAGAAAACCCTCAAATTTAAGGATAGACCCGTTTACACGGAATAACAGGTCTTCGCGCCTGATTGAAACAGATGTCATATCAAAAAGCGCTGGGGCTGCCTGGCTTGCAAGGAATCTCTTCCAGATCAGCGCATACAGGTCTCTCTGGGCCTTATCCAGGAAAGGGGCCACTTTTTCAGGCGTTAGATCCAGGGAGGTCGGCCTGATTGCCTCATGGGCCTCCTGAGCGGTTTTCTTCCCATAATAAACGTTTGGTTTGGCAGGGACATATTCAGCCCCATATTTTTTTTGAATGAATGAGCGGGCGGTAGCGGCAAATTCAGGTGAAATACGGGGGGAATCGGTCCTCATGTATGTAATTAGTCCTACAGAGCCCTCTGAACCCAGCTCAATGCCTTCGTAGAGCTGTTGAGCGATTCTCATGGTTCTGTTGCTGGTTATCCGAAGCTTTTTGGATGCTTCCTGTTGCAGTGTGCTAGTAATGAAAGGCGGCGAAGGCTTTCTTGAACGTTCCTTCTTTAGAACCTTTTCCACGATAAAATCGCCGCGCTGCGCTGTATCGGCAAGGCGCCTGGCGACAGAGATGTCGGGGATGTTAACCTTACTGCCTTTTACCTCAACCAGTTTGGCCTCAAAAGCCGGAGGCGCAGTCGCGCCCAAACGGGCCGTGATGCTCCAGAATTCGATGGGAACGAAAGTGTCAATTTGATTCTGTCTGTCTGCAATGAGTCGCAGGGCGACAGACTGAACACGACCGGCGCTAAGTCCATACTGCACCTTGTCCCAGAGGAGTGGACTGAGTTGATAGCCAACAATGCGATCCAGTATGCGTCGCGTCTGCTGGGCGTTGTACTTGTTCTCATCAAGTCTGGAAGGATTTGCCACAGACTCTTTTATGGTCTTTTCCGTCAACTCGTGGAATCTGACCCGATAAATCATGCCAGACGGAACAGAAAGCTCATCACTGAGGTGGTAAGCAATCGCTTCGCCTTCACGATCAGGGTCTGTGGCGAGCAACACCTTGGATGAGCGAGCCGCTGCGTCCCGCAATTCCCTGATTATTTTTTCTTTCCCCGGGATTATTTCATACTGGGGCTTAAAATCATCCTCGACACTTACTCCTAGAACCGTGCCGGCCTTGTTCGAACCCGAAGCCCTGGGAGCCTTTTCAGCCTTTGAGGGGAGATCCTTGATGTGGCCTACTGACGCCTTTACGTCAAAATCGTCACCCAAATATTTCTTTATAGTTTTGGCCTTGGCTGGGGACTCAACCACTACGAGTGTTTTAGACATAAATACCTTTCCTCAAAATCATGTTGACTGATCTTGTTGTTTAGCAATCCCGCGCTTTCGGTTCATTACCTTATTATCGACAAATCCTGAAGCGATTCAGTAAAAAAATGCCGTCAAAATTCCCGAAGTTGAATATCATTATCCGTTCAAACGCTTCATGACAAGTCCAAATAAGTTTCCACCACATTTCAGCTTGTGTCATTGCTGAAAAATGCGGCGCCTAACCCCGAATTCATAAGTTTATTGATAGTCAGTTGTCAAGATGCTCATAAAAGTTTTGAAAAAACCTTGCCGGGACTCTGTTTGATGATCCCGAGAAGTTCCAGTTCCATTAGGGACGCCAAAACCTTGGCGGCGGTCAATCCAGACATCTTACATATAATGTCCACAGGAACAGGATCCAGATCTACGCATTCCAACACCTGCCGGGCCTGTTCCGATATATCTGCGGAATGTCGCGCCGGCGTTACCGAATCTTCTGGACTTGTACCTGAAACCTCACTTGAGGGAAATATCGCAGAAAGAATATCCTGTGCGGATTCAACAAGTCCGGCGCCCTGCTTTATTAAATGATGAGGACCTCTGGAACTCTCGTGAAGGACATTTCCCGGAACCGCAAATACATCGCGACCCTGATCAAGCGCATGATTCACCGTGATAAGGGAACCGCTTCTTCGTGACGCCTCCACAACCAGAACCGCCTTTGACAACCCGGAAACAATCCTGTTGCGGCGGAAAAAATTGGTCCTGTATGGCCGGATTCCAGGTCTGAATTCGGAAATTACAGCCCCGTGTTCCGCCATCCTGTCCATCAGTTCCTTGTTTTCAGCAGGATAATGTATATCCAAACCGCAGCCAAGCACGCCAATTGTTCTTCCAGCCTCATTCAGGGCGCTTGAGTGGCAAATCGCGTCAATTCCACGCGCCAGTCCGCTAACAATTGTAAAACCCGCTCTAACCAAATCGCGAGTTATCATTTTTGTTACGTTTATGCCGTAACTGGTGGACATCCTGGAACCAACCACCGCTATTGCCAGTTCATCCTCGGGTTTCAGGCATCCCCTAACAAACAGAAGCGCGGGCGGGTCATAAATATCAAGCAGATTGCCTGGATAATCGGAATCCCAGCGTGTTATAAGTCTGGCGCCCATTTTCGCAAGTATGTCCATATCCCTCTGGATTTCATTCCCATCAGGCTTGTAGAGCGTGATGGCGTCCGCAACCCTCACGCTTATGGCCGATTTGGTCCTGATCTCGTCTATTCCGGCTGTCAGAACCGATTTCGGGTGTCCAAATGCGGCGATCAATTTGGCTATTGTAATTGGTCCCAAAAATGGAGCGCGTTCCAAAGCGAGCCACCAATAAAGGTCTTCCATGGTTCTGCTATTTCCCCCCGTCAAAAAAATCGATGAAGTTTTGTTAAGATTCGTAGACTAATTCAGAATTTGGAAGCCTGAGCCGAAAAGTCGGATGTGAACTCCTGTGAACCGGGTTGAACGGATATGTTATCATCCATGCGGCAAACACTTCCCCCTCGAGATATTGAAGCGTATGACTTCAATATCACTCCTAGCGCAGTATCTTCCCCAACGCAAATTATTTCAACCTCTCCGGCTATTACAGGAAAAGATACCCCAAAGTTATCGCAGCAGTCACCGCCTGTATTGGAAACTTTTTCAGGCTCCAATCCGTAACGGTCACCTACCTGCATGATATTGCTAGAGGATGGCCGTATCCTGATATAAATCAAATCCTTTGCCCTGTAACATGTCTTGTGCGGATCGGGTGACGTCAAAACATGTCCTACCGTCAATCTGGACTTAAATGGGAAGACGGCGCCTTTTTCCAAAGAACGGTACTCCCATACGCTCGCTCTTTTCTGGCATGACGGATTGATAGCCATTTTTGGATTGGACACGCTTTTTTTACCCCCAATACGGCCCAAGCCATCACCATATTGTTCCGGACTCATGACCAACTCATAGTCATAAGCAGTCACCAATATTGGCGCCAACATCATCAGGATGACTGTGAAAGCAAAACGTGCGATATGTTTCATGACCATAAATCCGCAATACGATATAACTAAGCAGGAAAACACATTTTGTTAGACGTGAGGATACAATGTCAGAGTAAAACAATAGCATTAACTTATGCTCTTTTATGTCTGGTTTTATAGTATTTTTAGTCAAATAAGTCAAGAGAGATGCGAATTGGGGTTTAGCTGGCTGGCGGTAACGAAGCAGAGACTCAAAATGTTGGGAAGCGTCAGACGGTAGGTTGAGACCTTCCTGCCCGTAGACTGCAGGTTTACCTGTCAGATGGACCAGATTGCGGTATGGGTGGAGGTTTTTGCTCTGAAGATGAGGATGCGAAAACACCCTTAAAAATAAGGACAAAATCGGAGTTTGTGGATGCTGTTAACAGTCCGTCATTTCTGAGACCCGAGAGTCTGTCCTTTTTTTGGGAAGCGTCGAGTCTCAGGAATGCCGGATCGTTGATAACCAGTCTCCAAGCAGGTATTTTTTCGAGTTCTTTTTTGGACTGGGATGTAATAAGGCCCTTTTTTTCAAGGTCTCTGAGTTTGATAAGGCGCTCCATTGGTGAGGCCTTCTGATATTCAGTGTCTCTTGCGAGGGCCTCGGTGGCCAGAAGTCCTTCGACCATGACCCTGTAGTGATTGCCGACCAAGTTTTCTTCCCTGAGTTTTTTCAAAACAGCAAGTGATTCCAGTGGGGTGGGGCTATCTACTACTTTTGCGCCATTTATGATGGAACCTGCAATCAGATTTTCATAAGATAGGGCTACAGACCATTCGATCAGGTTTTTTTTCTGTAATTTTCGTAAGGTTTCCAGCTTTTTGTGAGGTGACGCCTTGGAAAAACCCGGCTGTTTTTCAAGATATTCGGCCACCAGGACCCGATTGAGGAAGTCCCTGGGTATTTTTAGATTGCTGAATTTGTCGTTCTTGCTAAATTCAGCCCAACGCCTTAGTCTATCCATAGGATCGGTTGGCTCCCTCAGATACTGATCCACCCAGTCAAGCAACAAATATGAGGTCTCTATTCTTGAGAGTTTGTTTTCCTTAAGCATTTCAGAAGCGAGATACAATCTGTTAACGATCTCTTTTCCCTTAAACTCCGGAGACTCCAGGACTCCGGAAACGACATCGAAACCTTCAACTGAAAAGGCTTCTGAATGAAAGAAAAAAAACTGAATCAGCAACAAGATTGTCAGATTGATTGCAGCCGCTTTCCTGAGCAATGTCGTAACCCTTGGGATATTTATCATCATCGTTTTGCCGGAACCAAATCTTTGTCTGACTACTCCTAACGATCTAATCGTCGCCAGAGGTGAAGGATTGACTTTACACAGGAACAGGATGTTTCAGGCGCCATGGATGATGGAGGCCAGCCCCGTTTTCGGGCAGGAGCGAAGACATTTATGCCGGCGCCATGGTCTACG
>CAITZA010000413.1 GCA_903896745.1 uncultured Desulfomonile sp.
CTTTCGCGGGAATGACAATCCATCTCCCAGCGCTCCATTTCAACAGCCGGATGGATTCCCGCTTTCGCGGGAATGACAATCCATCTCCCAGCGTTCCATTTCAACAGCCAGATGGATTCCCGCTTTCGCGGGAATGACAATCCATCTCCCAGCGTTCCATTTCAACAGCCGGCTGGATTCCCGCTTTCGCGGGAATGACAATCCATCTCCCAGCGTTCGATTTCAACAGCCGGCTGGATTCCCGCTTTCGAGGGAATGACAGGGCATATAAGACAAAACGGCGGACACGGTCCGCCCTACAAGAACGTGGTGTCACCATCGGGGATGGTTTGAAGACGAAGGCGAGGGAGAAGTTTGTTTTTAATACGCCGGCGCGGAGGCCGGCGCTACTGTGAATTCAGTCTTTTGAGGAGCATGTCATCAGCAGAGGACCAGCCGGCGCCAAACTGTCCGACAGAGTCGATGAGGCGCGCTTTTTTCATGAGTCTTTCCCATGCGGCCTGATCCTGGAGTTTCCTGTTTATTTCCTCCTGGAACTTTTTGAGGTCTGTTTCGGCTCTTATCCTGTCGGCGTCATATTTAGTCTGGTTAGCGTCTGCCCTGGTTTTTGCGGCCTGGTCCTCGCGCATCCATTGTGTCTGTTTCTGTAGGTCCTGTCGGATGGCCTGGGCGAGTTTTTCCTTCCAGTCGGCCTCTTCGGCGAGATAGCCTTTTTGGAGACCGAGCAGCTTCTGAAGGTCAAGCATGTAGTTGTCATACTGTTGGGTTTTTGCATCGGCCATGTCGGCGCCGTATTTTATGGCGGTTTTGAGACGGTTTGCATAATCCTTTGCGAGGTTCTGGAGGGCTGAGTAGGTTAGAGATGAATCGAGGCGAGGACCACCCATGACGTTGAAGCCGCCTCTCTTGAGGCCGGCGCCTGCGGCGGCCTTAACATAGTCATAGAGCAGTTTGCGTTGTGATCCGAGGGTGGAGCTCATATAGTTTTGAACTTCAGGATCATCTACACCGGAAAAGGGGTCTGGCTGTTTTTGGGGCATTTTTTCGCGAAGCAGGCTGATGAGGTCTTCAATTTCCTTTTTCTTTTCGGAAAAAGGGTTTGCGCCATAGAGTTTTTCATAATCCACCTGTTGATATGCGTTTGCGCACATGGACACTCCCCTTTTTGTATTATCTCAATTCCATTTCGGAGCATTCCGGATTTTCACATTTCCATATTGATCTGTATCCGCATTCATAGTCCTGCGATGCGGGGCACAGGTTTTTCCATACGGACCATTGCGAGCCACATTCGGGGCATCTTGCGGCGGTGACGGGAACGCTGCGGGTTTCTGTCAGGTAGTTTGCGAGATAGTTCAGGAATCCGATATAATTCGGGAGAGAAGTTCCTTCATCGTTCATATTGTTTTACCTCAGTTAGGACAGCATCGCGACAAATCTGAGCGTCGAATCCAGACGCCGTTTTCCCATGGGGGTTCGCAGCATTTGTCCAGAGCGCTGAAAATTCCGGAGACGAGGCTCAATTGAGTCTGGGCGTTATCGGAATAGAACAGGCAGGAGCCTGCGTCGTCAAGTCCCTGCAGGGCGACATCGGATGTTATGAACGGGGCCTGCGGGCCATTAATTCGGGAAGCGCATTCGGTGGCGGTGGAACAGGCGCCATCATAAACCCTGGAATATGATCCTGTGCGACCGTCGCAATATACGGGGGCCATTTCGATGTCGTAGACATATTGGGGCGAGGGTTCCAGGACATAATAACGCGCGCATTTGAACCGTTTTCCGACGAGGAGGTTGGAGGCGTTGAAATTGAGGCCTTTTCTAACCGTGTAAGAGGCCTGCGCAACGCCACCGCAGCCATTATAAAAAGTGAGGCTGACCGCGCCCGCTCCGCAGCATGATGCGCATGTAGGTGTTGAATCCAGCGTCAGGGCCTGTGTAAAACTTCTTTTGAGGGCGCCGGTCTGGCGAATCAGGGCGCCCTGATGGTTGTTAAGGCAGACTGAGGAGAGTTCGAGAGAGGCGTGGTCGGAATAGGCGCAGGCGCCGTTTGCTACAAATTCGTAGATGACTCCGTTTAACAGCTTCGAATTGTCTGTGGGTGAGAAGGAATAACCCGATATGGCGGGTTGAACGGTTGTTGTTCTGACTTTTTCACCTCCGCAACCATCGAGGCCAGTCCATGAGATAGAGCCTCCGCAGCAGGCCGGATTTGAGGATGAGCCTGCGGAGGCGGGTTTGCGTGACACATACCTGTATACGCCGTCGGAAAGGTAAACAGCCGAGCCTTCCCAAGACACATCCCCTACCCCGTAAGCGCCGTTGAATTTCGCGGTGATATTTGCGCCTTTACATGCCGAGTCTCCGGTGACGGGCGCAGGGAAGCCTACCGTATTGCCCGGGCCGGCCTGTATGTTGTCCGGGGCTGTTATTGAAAGGGATGGCGCCGGGAAAATACCCTTTGTTCCACAGCAGTCACAACCGCATCCTTCAGGATGGTCAAGGCCCGCCCTCACTGTGAATTCAAGGGTGTGACCACCGCAAAAATATTCCGTTAGTGACTTGGATCCGGAGCATTTCGAATATATCCCGTCGAGGACATTCTGATCGGGCGAATATTCGAGGATCATGACGTCTCCGGGTTCTATTCCGAGAGATTTGAATTTTCCGTATTTTCCGGAGAAAGTTTCGCCTGGGGTCATGTTTGAGAATTCGGCGCATAATGTTGGGCATTTGATCCTTAGCCTTTGCAGTCGAGGAGAGTCGGAAGCGCAAATAGCGGGAACCTCATCAACGCTGACATCGAGGATCTCGCAGCCGGATGTTTTGACTATTTTACGGCAATCCCGCGGTTTCATGGGTTTTGAGGCTGAGGCGTATTGGGGTTTGTTGGCAAAATTGAGAACCGGCTCATCACAACAGGAGGTATTTGCGGCGTCGAAGTGATTTCGTTCGGGCATGGATTCGAACTGGAACAGGTAGCCACGCTGTGAATGAGCGCATTTGAAGGCCGCTGTCCTGTATGGAACGGTTGAGGCCTCGTTGGCTTCGGTGAAGCTCAGGCCCTGATAGACATGATAGGCCGTATAACGACCGTCGTTTTTCAATTGGGACTCCATTCCCTCACAGGTGAGAAGCCGACCTGAAAACCGTAAACGCAGGATGGGGCTAAAAATTTGAGGAGAAACCGGAAGAATCTTCCCTGGGCGTCGCAGGAGCGTCTTTGGCTCATGAACCCGCGCTCTGGTGTTGAGGCCACACCGTCGAAGACTATTGAGGTTTCGGGTATTGAGCCGCCGTCGCAGAAAATGTCCATTTCTACCCGTGAGCCGCCGGTTGTTGCGTGTAGCGTAATGTTTGAGAGGCGCTTGACGATGTGTGGCGAATTGAAGTTGAGCCATTGAGTTTGGGCCTGAGCGTTGATGACATCGGGGCCATCGGTTGAGGATTCCGGGTCGAGCAGACGCATGATATTGCCGTCGCATGACGCGCCGATGAGTGTTGAGGCGCCGGAGGGCCATGACACGACAGACATTGCCGAAATGGCGACGCTGTGGGGACCGCTCCATGCCCTGGTGTCTAGATCGTAAACGATGAGGCTGTTGTTCTGGCCATTTGGCGTCAGTCCTTCGCCTTTCATCGGCACGGCCCAGATGACCTGATTTCTGTCGGGCATGTAGACTCCACAGGCGGAGTTGAGGGCGGTGTTGTCGATCCTGGGATTACCTTTGGCGGATTCATCCCACCACGAGATGTTTTCGCTGATGCGGTAAACCTTGAGTCCTGCAAAGTGCCAGGCGCCGGTTTTGTTGATGTAATAGAGGCCCATGAGGTTTTTCGAGTCGGACTCCGCGTGTGGGGCTCGCACGATAACCCTGCTGTTGATCGGAGTTTGTCCGGCGGCTTCGGCGCGTTCGACGGAGAAGGTTGAGGGGCTGTAACCGTTCAGCAGGTACCAGTCATCGGATTTTGCGATAAACCCCTGATTGAAGACTTCGACTGCGGCGGTAATTTCGCCCTGTCCACCTATTCTGAAGGAGGCGGATTCCTGTCCGGAGAAACCGTATTCTTCCAGGGGTCGAGAAATATCTATCTGGTCGGGGGCGTCCGATCTGGCAAGCAGTACGACGCGATCACGCACCGTCATTGCGAAACGTGTTTTTTTGAGATTATCCATGACGGGTATTACGGACGCTTCGGTTATGTAGGTTTTTGCAGTCAGGCCGGAGGAAACAGCAAGACGTATCCAGTAACCATGTGGTTGTTGCTGATTGACCGGTCGGTTATGCATCCAGTCGGAGGGTATTGTCCATGAGACCATACCTGATGTGGCGAGCGTAGCTCCGGTTGGGCCGGATGTGTTATCTGAAAATGCCTGGAGAGGCGCCCATACGGTCCCATTCCAGTAACTCCCGTTCATGATACTGGGGAGGGCGTTGCAGAAATCGTTGTGCAGGGTCAGTTCCACTGCGCTGAAACGGTTGATGTAACCGACAAAAATGGAGTCGGAGGATTGCATGCCGGTCGGATTGTCCAGGGCGCCGTTATTTAGTCGCGCAAATGTGGGGTATGTGTAATCGCTTACTTCGACGGAGAAGTCCTTGAGGGAATTGTCGGAGGCGTCGTAATAGAGGAAGCCGAGTGGGGCCTGGGAGAGACCGTCTCCAATGACTGAAAGTGACTGACAGGGGCACTGGAAGAGGAGCCGGGTTATGTCGCATCCGTTGAACGTGGAGGGAAACCTTATTCTGAACCAGAAACCGGGCACATTGTTCAGGCTGTGATATGCGGCGGTGAACGGGCCATTGGGGCGCGTTACAAAACCTGATGCTGTAAGGCCGTATGTTGAATCGCTCCATACGCCGGCTGATTCCCATGTGTTCGTGTAGCCTTCGACCAACATGGCGCCTGCGTTTGGAACGTTATGGGACAAATCAAAATGAAAGGCGTTAACTTTTGGAGTATCGCAGCAGATGGCGATCCAACCCTGGGATGTGAGCGGTTCGACATGTCCGGCGGTTTCGGGATCGCTGTCACATACGGCGTCGGATATGTCGTTCCAGTCCCTCCCGTCATTGTATGTAACCATTACAGCGCGCGGGACAGCCCAGTCAGACCCTTCCGGGTCAAGGCAGCCGGCGAAAACCAGAGGCGGCTGGGTTTTGCCTTCGGTTATTACGACTCGATCGTTCAGGCAGGCCACGGAGATGGTATCCGCATCATGACCGAGATCATGGATGCCGATCCATTCCGGGGATGAGACGCTGAGGTCGTTGGCGAGACGTGCGGCAAATATGCGTGAAAATCCGGAGGCGTCCTGAATCATTGCGATCAGGTAGCCGGTTCGTGGGGTTGGGAGATGAATACCGGAGATAAAGCGGACCATAGAGCCCTGTTCGAGAGTGGTAAAGGTTGACGAGCCCTGTCTGGCACGCAGACCGTATCCCGATATGTCAACATCCCGGGCGAGGCTCAATGAGTTTTCGAAAACCGCAAGAGGATTATCGCTCTTGTCCATGACTCCCTTAGTCCAGTCGAACAGGTTGGCCACATGATATGTCGGGGCCTGATCAGCCATTTCGTTTTCCTTGTGGGAATTTGCGCTTGGGGGATACGGTGTTGGCGTTACCTATGTGAAGGCAATTTTCAGCGCAACGGTCTGATTGCGGGGTTCATTGGATCTGCGTTGGCGATGAGCCGTTTTTTCAGGTTTTGATAGAGGCCATGATATTCGTGGAATTTAACATCCGCTCCGGGCGCGGCCCGATCCTTCAGGAATGCCTGGGAGAGCGCGAAGTAGACAAACAGTTGATCGTGAGATGGTGGCAAGTCGGGGTTGGGATTGTGTTCAGAGCATGTGAGGGATGGAGGCGAATAGGAGAATTGTACAAGTAACCCCTCGGAGAGGACCATGGATGGCGCGGGGAGAATCATGAGCCTTCCGGACTGGACGAGAAAGTATTCCGGGGTTCCGGGGACTGAGAGAATTGCTCTCAGGCGAAGGAACTGCTTCAACGAGGTCAGGGGTGTCATTCTCAAGCGCTGTGGCCCCCAGGTGATCTGATAGACATCCACATAGTCCGGAATGACACTCATCAGGTCAATTTCATCCTGCCCTTTTACGGTGGGTATCCAGGCGCTTTTTTGCCAGTAGCCTTCGGAAGCGATGTCCTGCTGACAGCGATTGATGGCGTTAAGTATGAAATCATCCGTCAGGTAGTCCGCGTTGGGTTCATTGAAGAGGTCGCGCACGTTTTTGGCGATGATTCCGACGCGACCGGCGCAGGGGTATATCTCCGGGGTTGTAGCTTCGTAGAGAAGCGATATGCTGAATACCCTGATTTCGAGGGGGTCATCTCCGGATGAGGGATTTGAGCGACGTATAATGAATGAGAGGAAATCTCCTGGTAGGATGGCCTGATTATTGATGGTTCCCGGGGTTGGGCTTCCTGTGACGATCATGATTCGGTTGGAGCGGTAACCGGGAGTTGCAGGTGAAACGAACCGGTGGGTGGAGCTATCGGTGTGAGTGACCGTTTGACCGTTTACTTCTTTTGACAGGATCGCTGTAACCGTCCATGAGTGGCTCATTGAAGGGGACGCCGAGGATTCATGGATTTCCAGACGGAGGTTAGAGCCTGTGACGTAGTTTGAAGGCGCTGTTATGGAGAATCCGGCTTCATCACCGGATTCCCATAGGGAACAGGCAGCCTGTGTGATCTGGTCACGGCTGTTGGAGGGGCTTGGAGCGGAGGTTGTAAACAGGCTGTCGATTAAAATTGATTGCATGTCGTGTTGATTCTAGTTTGCGGTGAGGGAGGAATTTGTGACAAAGCGCAGTCCGAGGTTCACGACCGCCAGCGTTGTCGTGGATATTTCGGCCCAGCTTGCTTCATCCACGCCAAAAGCCAGCGCGATAGACCCACATAGCGCCAGAAGGTTTATCCAAACGGTTTTGGATGTCCACCACGTTTTTGATTGAGCCATTTGCAGTTTCTCCTTCCCTTGCGAGATGTTTGTTGGGGGATGGGACAGAAGTCCGATCCTGCCGTTGGGATTGATTGTGAGGAAGCTCTATTCACCGATCGAGAGTTTTCGGACGGTAGTTGTTTTTTGTCTTAGCGGGGGAGTCATGTTTTGTGAGACGACCCCCCTGCGCTGTGAGGCGTGGACGAAGTTGATGATGTCCGGTCCGGATGAGATAACAGCCCCGACGTGACCATTCGGTCGGGATTCGGTGAATGTCCAGAATATCAGGTCGCATGGGGCTGCTTTATCGAGTGTTGAGTTGTGTCCGGACCAGCCACCGAGTCCGAGGGCCATACGGGAAGAGGTTGTCCTTGCAATTCCGGGGAGTCCGGCCCATTTAGCTGCGAGGAAAATGTAACCGGAACAGTCGAGTCCGGAGGAAATATCGGAGGCGCCTCCCCACGAATATTTCGGTTTTTTCGCTGATATGAACTGGAGTTGTCTCATGAATGAGCGCCTGTATGATTCGTTGAGGGCCATGGCTTCACGCCCAGCACAAGACGGCTCCAATAACGACAACAACAGCAGACATGAGGTAAGAACACGCTTTGGGATCATTTTTGATGGTTTCCATCCAGGCTCCTGGGGTTATGAAATCGGTCAGTAGCATAAGCCCCCCGAGGAATGGCGCTGCGATCATTGCCGCGGTGAAACGAATGAGGACGTACCTCAGGAGGGAATAAGGGTCATCCCCCATGATCAGGGGGGAATAGAGGCTTAGGATTACCATGAGGGCTACCGCCATCATACATACCGATGCGATGACGGCCCATCCCTTTACGCTATTGATCATCACGCTTTCCCCATGAAATAGCCTATTAGGGCCGCAAGCGCCGAGAAGCCGGTTCCAAGCGCTATCAGCATCTGCCATGTGAGGTTCCGGCTTGCGCGGGTTTCGTTTATGTTTTTGTTGGCGCCTATCATTTCGTCGTGACGCCTTTCGATGTCACGCAGACGGGTCTTTACGTGGTTCATCTCGCAGTCACAACGGTTTATGAACCTTGACTGGTCTTCGCGAACCTTGTCCACCGCATCCTTCACATGCGTGAGGATGGTGTTTACATGTTCGAATTTTTCATCGAGCCATTTGTTACGTATGTCGGTTGAGTCAATCATTCATTTTCCCCCATGAGTCCGAGTTCATTGTGGAGGGTTTTGGATCATGATGGGAGACCATAGATCATGCCGATATTCGCCCGTGGGTTACGGACTACTACACCGTAGGTCTGGAAGGATATGAGCCATCGTTGGTAACGTCCCTGTGTGGGGAGTTCCTTTCGGTCCATGCGATCATTTGCGAAATATCCATACTGTGCGGAAGAGAAGTTGAGCACGAGTAGGGTGTCGGGCCTCATGTAACGGTCTGAGAGTATGGGGAAGCTCTTGCCGATCTTGGAGTCGAAACGATCGACATGGAATCCGATTTCCCTGTCGGTTTTTTCGATGATGCGGTATGCGATGTCGAAGTCATGGATGTATTGATGGGTGAGAGGATGACAGACGATCCACCAGTCGCCTTTTCCATAATCGGCGTGTTCGGTGAGCCAGAGGTTTCTGATCAGGTCATCGAGGTTATCTTTGGCAATCGGGGCGCCGTTCTTATTGACACAGACGAGGGGATTGGGCATTTCCTGCTGGGTTATGGCGGGCCAGGAACAAATACCGCACATGGTCGGTTCGGGAGTTTTGGTACCGTAAACAAAGCCTGTTCCGTCATGGTACGGTCTTGATCTCAACACCGCATAGGCCAATTGGCGGCGTAGTTTGTCAAGCAGGGCTGAAATCTGGTGTTCGGTTTCGTTGGAAACTATTTCATAGGCGGTGTTCTTTCGTGTTTTGGGTATTTCGAAGGTTTCGGCGTGGATTTGTGAACCGACTTCCCTGAAAACCCTGTCGAGGGCACGAGGTTCATCGGCGTCCCTATAGTCGGACCAGACTTCGGCAATGATGTCCCATTGTATTGGTTGGGGGTCATCGGTAAGGGTTGTTCCGCCATAGGCTTCGACGGTGGCTTCGAGGTCGTTGAGAGCTGTAACCTTGACCTGGGCGCCGCCTTCGGGGCGTTCCAGAATGGTTCCAACACGGACTATCTGTTTGAGGGAGCTTTCAGTTATGGGGCGTCCGAAGAGTTTACCGGAAAAGGTAAGTGTTGTGTCGTCGAGACTTGCGACCACCTGGGAGGGATAACCCCATTCCTCCATCCATCTAACGAAGGGGCTTGCGACAGACGGGCCCACGGATATTTTCGAGAGGACATCGCTCTGCCCCTGAACCACCTTGTCGAGCCCCATGAGCAGAAATTTTTTGAGCTTGCGTTCGGAGTCGATATCGCTCTGGGTCCAAAGCTTCATGAAGTCTATTACATTTCCGGCCATTCGTGTCTCCTTTCCGGAGGTTATCGCCGTATTTTTCTGAGGTTGGAGAACATTTCATCAAGGTTTCTGGACTGTGACATGAGCCTTGTGAATTCCTGGTCGGGATCGTTCCGGGAAGAATTCTGGGAAGACTCGAATTGTGATTCCGAGCGCATCCTGGATATCGCCGCCTGTTTGCGGTCATTCATGCTTTTGAATTTGGAGGCCATTTTTTCGACGAGTTCGATTGATTCGGCTGGATCCATACCCTTGTTGCGGACAAGGAATTCTATTTCGTCCCTGAAGTTGTTTATTGATGATGTTTCGGGGTTTTGTGAGACCCGATGCATCAGGCGGTCGAGCGTGGTCTTCTGCATCGCTTCTTCGGCCAGGCGATTCTCAAACGCCTGCCATAACTGATCCTGGGCCTTCCTGATCATCATTGAGGCGGCTTTGGCGGGATCCTTTCCGAAGCTTTCCCGCATATCTTTGAGGAAAGCCTCTTCGCTGGCCTGCCGCTTCTTGGTCCATGTGTCGGCGCCGAGCAGTTCAAGCAATTCGCGATGATTTTCTATTTCCTGGCGGTTACGAGAGAGTTCATCCTGAAAATTGCGAATGGAATCGAGAACGCCTTTGAGGTCTTCGCCGTCGTTTTTACCTTTGGGAATGGCTTTCGGAGTATTTTCGGAATCTGAGGCATGATCCGGATCAATGTTGGTCGATAACTCAGATCCGTCATCTGGTGAATCCTCGGTGAGGGGTTGGAACGCATCAGCGGCATCGATGAGACCGCTGTCGGAAAGGGTTTGATCGGGCATGTTCCTGTCATGGGTGGTGTTCATTTTGGCGCCTGCCCCGCTTTGGATCTGATGCGGTCAAGCTGATTGAGGATCATGTCGAGACCTGCGATAAAGCCCCGGTTGAATTCGATATTCCTATCACGATCGAGGCATTCCATGATCTTGATGAACTGTTCACGCTTGAGTAATTCGGTAAATGGCGGCATGAAGCCGGATTCGAATGCATGATTGCGAGTGGATTCGACAAGGCGCGATTCGAGTTCGAGCTCATCGTCCTCATCCCATCCGTTTCTGAACAATAGGTAATGCTTGAAAAACATCGTCATACCTAACTCCTTTGTGATAGCTGTTTGAGACGGTTTTGGAGGGTTAACCGCTATAAGCGCCGTGGCCGCTGTTTGTGGAAGTCAAGCTGTTTGCCTGGGTTTGTAGCATTTGAGCGAGGGCGTTCAGATCGTCGGGGTAGGCGCCGAGGGGACCTCCATCCTCCACGAGGCGTTTTGGGGCATGTTCGCCGGAATTCCCGTATAGAGAGGGATTATTCCGGGATGTGCCCATCGGGCCTATTGAAAATGGTTGTCCTGATGCGTCAATAGCCCCGGTCCGGCTCAGGATTCTTTCAGCTCCGTCAATTCCGATCAGGTCGAGGTATCGTTTGATCAGTTCGGAGAATGATATCCGGACGCCTTCCTGACCGAGTTGAGACTGAAAGGAGGCGAGGGTCGGCAGGGCCCGTTCGATGCTTTGGGCTTTTGCCAGTCGCGTGGAATCCTGCCGAGTGAGTGTTGCGCAAACCCTGTATTCGCCGGCATGGATTTCCTGAGCGGTGACAAGCAGCGGGATTTCTTTTCCGCCAAAATCCCTTGCCATGATGACCTGATCGTCGAGGACGAATTGCCGGATCATATTGAGGGCGAGTTGGGCCATGGGTTCGATGAAACTCCTTGCGAAGAGATCGGCGCGGGTTTCGAACGGGGCCATTGCGGACTGTTGCAGGATGTGGGCTTCCGTGGCCGTTTTTCCGCGACTGCTGACGCCGAGTGATATGTCGGAGACGGCGGTACGGCGTTCAAGCAGTGTGTTTAGGTAATTGATAAGGGTGTTAATGTCATTCTGCGGGAAATTCAGTTTGGGGAATGGCTGTATGTCAGCCGGGTCATCGACGAGCCAAACCTTTCCGGGATAGACAGTGTCGTCGTAGAGACCTATCTGGCGCGCTGCGGATGAGCCTCGCCTGACAATAAGCTGGGCATTGGCGGTAAGCCTTGCGTTGTCCTGTGACTGGCTGAGGAACTGAGAGATTGAATGGATGAGGTCGAGGTTACTCTGGACAGCCCCGACGCCGAGCGGGCCGGGAACCGGCGTATAGTGGGCGCATAGAAAGGGCCTCAACCCGCACCAGAGCGCGGGACGCGGCAGGAACCTTATCAGTAAACCGTTTTCAGGCGAGTCGCCATCTTTTTCCGTCACAACAGAACACACGCTCTCACGGTAGGTTCCCCGAAAGGGAACCTGTCCGTGGAATTCCCAGACCGTAACCTGACGGATGAATTCATCGGATATGGCCGATGAGTCGGGGTCGTTCAGGCGCCTTTCAGCATTGGAATCGCCGGATGACGAATTTTCGAAACGATCAATGAACATTTCGCGGTTCAGATTGTAGAGGCCGCTTTTGAAGCCGTCGAGTATGCTCTGGTAGGTCTTGTCAACCCGATGGCCTATGCCTGAGCTTCTTTGAACATCGTTGGATATGGCTTTCCAGTCCAGCAGCATCCTGTCGAGGGGAATGATATGCACAACCGGGCAGTCATGAACGCTATGGTCTTCGGTAACAAGATCCATGGATTCAAAATCCCATCTACGCTTCCTGCGTCTGCCGGATTTCCAGAAAATCTTGGCATATACCGTTCCGTAAAGAACAAGGCTCTGGAGAATTTCATAGAGCCTTGCATGGATCTGTCCACGGTTGAGGCGACCTATAAGTAACTCCTGCAATTTGAA
>CAITZA010000414.1 GCA_903896745.1 uncultured Desulfomonile sp.
ATTTCAAGCCTTGTGGTTGAATTTCCGGAACAGATCCTGGCGCGCGGCCCGGGATCTGTTTTGTGATTCAACCTCGAAGCCCCAACACCTAATCTTTCACGTATAACACACTGCTTTAATACAACTTATTTTACAAAATGGATTTTAATCAATTTTTTACTTGATTTTTGCGCTTCAACCAATTAATAAACTGACCTATATGATCATTATTTATTATTAATAATAATATTAAGGAGATAACAAATGACATTAAAGCAAATTAGGGTTAAGGCCAAAAATGTTGGGGTAAAAAACATTACCAAATATCCCAAGGAAACGCTTATCAGGACGATTCAGCAGACAGAAGGCAATAGCCCGTGTTTCAGGGGTATTATGGGATGCGGCGAAACCGGATGCGCATGGAGAGCTGATTGTCAGAATTAGCGCTATCTGGCGCCTTGCCTGCTAATCTTGATCTCTCCAGCTTTAGTTTTTATCCTACAGGCTGCGTTGTCCGGGAGCGGCGACGCAGCGTTAGGGTAACCATCTGTCGGTTCCTGATTCCTCTACCACTTCCAAACAGTTTTTGACATAAACATGCAGCTAGTCATTGAGATTGGCCTCTGTAATCAGTTAATATGGCTAGTTACGCATATTGGTTCTGGGTCAGGAAAGACCCAAGGCTAGCGTTCGCCCCACAACCTGTTATGACAGGTATGGGAGTAACAACTTTTTAGATGGAGTAGACATGCCTAAAACAACCATTCAAACGCTCAGGGACAAAAAGAGTCGTGGCGAGAAGATGACATTTCTCACCGGTTACGACTATCCGTTTGCCATTCTTGAACAGAAAGCCGGAATTGACGTCATACTTGTGGGAGACTCCATGGGAATGGTGGTGCTGGGGTACGACTCAACGCTTCCTGTAACGATGGACATCATGATTCCTCATGTTAAAGCTGTCAGATTGGGCGCTCCGGACGCATATCTCGTGGGTGACATGCCCTACATGAGTTATCAGGTGTCAATACCGGAGGCTATTCGTAATGGCGGAAGATTCATGGCTGAATGCGGATGTGACGCGGTAAAACTTGAGGGTGGGCGTGAACAGGCCGCCACCATCAGAGCCATGACGGACGCCACAATACCGGTCATGGCCCATATCGGGCTTACACCTCAGGCTGTGGCGCAACTCGGAGGTTTCAAGGCTCAAGGCCGTGATATCAAGACAGCCCAAAAAATTATCGATGACGCATTGATCCTCGAAGAATCCGGCGCATGCTCAATTCTCATGGAAGGGATTCCCTCAGAAATAGCCGAGATTATTACCAGAAGAGTGTCAGTTCCTACTTTTGGCATAGGAGCCGGCCCTCACTGTGACGGTCAGGTCCTGGTTATTCATGACATGATTGGCATGTTTGACCGTTATACTCCAAAGTTCGTCAAGAAATATGCCGAGATCGGCAAACTCATAATTGAGGCCCTCGAAGAATACAAGAAGGATGTTCAGGCAGGATCATTTCCCGCCAGGGAACATTGTTACGCCATGCCCGAAGAAGTAGCCAATGAGTTGAAGAAACTTTACAGCTAATCCGTGTGGCGCTATGGAAATCCCGATTGCTGACAGATGGAAGCGCACCATATTGACGGGCGCTATCCTGAAACTGAAAGGTTAACCTATGCGAATTGGAATTATCGGATCCGGATCTCTCGGATCGGTTCTGGGCGGTCTACTCATAGAAGCTGGTTTTAACACCATAATGGTGGAGAGAGATGAAGACGAAGTCAAGCTGGTAACAGAAAATGGATTCTGGTTGGAGGGTGTTTCCGGAGAGCGCACTATCAGACCGAACATAGTGAGTCTGAATTCGGAAATCCCTTCGGTTGATCTGGCGATAGTGGTTGTGAAATCCTACGACACACGCGACGCTACCCAAACCCTGCGCAATATTCTTGCTCCGGATGGGGTAGTTCTCACGCTCCAGAATGGCATCGGAAACTACGAGATTCTTGAGAACGCCTTTCCGGGAAAAGTGTTACTGGGAACAACCACCATGGGCGCAATGACGTTGGCCCCGGGAAGGTTCAGGCATACCGGTTTTGGCTTAACCACCTTTGGCGAACCTGACGGTCAGATCAGAGACAGAACATTGCGGGTGAAGGATGCGCTTGAGCGCATGAACGGTGGCCCGGTCAGTCTTGTTGTCAATGCGACAGGTTGTGTCTGGTCAAAGCTTGTTGTCAATGCGGCTATCAACGCTCCAGCCACCCTTCTGAGGTTGCGAAACGGCGGACTTCCACTAACCGAAGCCGGGCGCGACCTTATACATAGTGTGGTCGAAGAATGCCTTAAAGTCGCCAGGGCACGGAAGATCGAACTAATTTTTGATGACCCCGAAAAACATGTAATTGATGTGTGCAATGGAACAGCGTCCAACATCAACTCCATGTTCCAGGATATTCTTGCGGGACGTAAAACCGAGATTGATTTCATTAACGGAGCATTGGCCCGTGAGGCTGAGTCCCTCGGATTGACAGCTCCCGTGAACAGAACGCTTGCGCTGATGGTCAAGATGCTTGAAGGATCCAGAGACATTCAGGTCAACCCTCCAAACTGATCTATCAAGTAACAGGCAATGTTTCCTGCTAAGCTTGCATCGTAAGTAACATCGCCGGCGGAACCGTCAGCGATGTTACACAAATCCGCAAAGAAATATATTGCCATGCCCGATCGACTGTTTTACTGATTGATCAGGCGCCAGATAAGAAACGCGCCCGGCCATTTGGTCACACGCCCGCTGAGTTATTGAACAATCATTACCGGACAGAGACATCGTTACAACCCCATACGCTGAGGCCGACAGGAAAGAAATCAGGGCCAAAGGATTCAAAATCATGTCTCCGGTATAAAACTTCAAGTGACTCAGTCAATATCTGTGCAGTTTTATCTTCGATTCCCCAAGAGGCGAAATCGAATATTGATGTCGATCAAGACCGGTCTTTTTTGGCTACACCAGTTGGCAATAAATATTTTGGAGGGGTGGAAACGTTTTGAGTGATCAGTCAATTTCCCGCAATGAACGGACCAGGTCCAGAGTCAAGGTTCAGCTCAGAAGTCTATTATGGGCGCCACTGAAAAAAATCGCATATTATTGTTTTCTGGTTCTGGCTGTCGCCCTGATTCTTGTGGCAATAAACTTTCTTGCCGAACTTGTTCTGAAAAGGACTCACCTGTCGGAAATTTATCCTGATAACTTTGCCATGGCTCGTCGTGATCTTACCCTTCCCGTTTCTCATTATGATTATGATTTGACGCCAGGAGTGTGTCTGATTCAAAACCTGGAAAAGGGCGCCAGATTCGAATACGCCAACAACGCTGGATTCAGGGACCCAAGAGTAATTACAGTTAAGAAACCGGAGAACGAGTTTCGAATTTTTCTGACTGGCGGTTCCACAGCGTTCGGTTTGGGCGCCAGCGGCTCAGCCGCCGCTATTACCGGTTATCATTCAATAGAGCAACGTGAAACAATCTCTCATGTAATAGAGAAGATACTCAACGCGTCAGCCCTGATTCAGGGAAAGACAATAAGGGTTTATAATGCGGCCGTCTGGGGCTATTCCTATCAGCATCTCCTCATGAGATACATCTCCAAACTGAGGAGATATTCGCCAGACCTGGTCGTTTCCCTGGACGGAGCCAACGAAATTCACCCTGTTTCGATTCCAATGGATGACTGGAACTATTTCGATCAGGGACAATATAACTCAATTCTCAGGCAAATTTTTTCATTCGATGGCGCCGGCCTTTCATCATACTTAACGCTCTGGCTCAAGAACAATACGTTCATCATGACCCTCCTGTGGCAGGGTAGCGACATCTTTCAGAACTTGGAAGGGAACATCCGGTTTCATAAGGGTAGTCTCCTTTACAATTTCCAGTCAGCGCAAGAGACCAACCCCATAGATCAGGAACTCAGGTCACAGATGGTTACCGACAACGTTTCAGCCGTGATCAAGGTCATCGATGATTATCACAACGCATTGAACGTTGACGGCGTTCCCCATATATTCGCTCTCCAGCCAATGCTTTATTCCAGCCAGAAACCAAGACACGAAATGGAACGCAAAATTGAGGCGTCAAAGGATCATGAAACCTATTATGATTTAAACACAGGTCAGTTATACACCTATTTAACCCAACGGATAATCTCCAATGCCCGTGAGAAAGGCATACATACCCTAAATTTCAAGGATTATTTTAATGACACATCAGAATGGGTTTTTACCGACTGGTGTCATCTTACCCCCGGCGCCAATTATCTGTTAGGAAGGGAAATCGCCGTTCAGATCATGGAGCATTATTTCGGGAAGCCATTGGACAAAAATGACCAAATGGATAACAAGAACAGTTTCTTCTGGAACCTGGCGCTCGGAGCGAAGATCATATACGCTCCGGAATCAGATAAGCCTTCCAATTCGGTAAGTAACATTCTCATCCCCTATCCGACCGGATCAGTCTATTCATCTGTTCTGGTTCCTGCTGACAAACCTCTGGAATTGACTCTTGATCTGGGACAGTCTGTCAGTTTTACGAGGTTCAGGGTTTTTTGGGCTAATGATTCATCCGTCCCCAAAACCTGGGACATCGATGTCTCAAATGACATGGTGTCCTGGACTACATGGAAAAAGGGATCAGACGATGATGTCGATTCTCTATCGGTATGGCCTGCGTTCGATTTTTACAGCGCCAATCCCATTGAAGCCCGTTATATTCGTTACAAACCTACTGACCCTGAGACGCGGAGCATTTCTCTGAGGTCAATTGGCGTCTACCGCTAGATTCCAGACACACCTGACTTCTGTATTCCCGTCAGCACATAAAAAAAAAGCCCCCGGATTTACCGAGGGCTTTTTTGCAGTCGTAAATGATTCCCTGCTAGAAGAGTGAACTGATAAAGGCAAATGGCATACCGATTATTTCGGCCGCTGTTGAGAGAAGATCATCGCCTGTGTTTTCCTGATGCGCCTCGTATGGATATGGCTGCTGCACCTGTGGAACCGGAGCAGGCGCAGCCGCGGGCGCCAACTTGATCGTAATACCGTCCCGCACAATCCTGTCAGAGGGGACAATTCCATTCATTGTTGGACGAGGAGCTGAATTTGCATACGGCATATTCACCGGTTTGAGTTCCTGTGGCGCAGGAACGTTCAGCGGTCTTGAAACAACTATTGGAGCTTGAGTGTTAGTCATTGCTCTGGGAGCATACGCTCCGGCTGGAACTTTCCACGGATCTTGGGCCGTCACAGGCCTGACTTTCTGAATGGGCTTTCCACTTCCAGCAACATGCTGGCTAGAAGATGGCGGCGTAACTTTTTTGACGGTGGTCGCCGGCTTATCCTTTTTGGTCGCCTTTGCCTCATTTACGGTGACCTTCTCCTGAGGCGCCTTTTTCTCAACAACAGGTTTGGCCTCTATCCGTTCCTCAGTCTTTGCAGGAGGGGGAGAAAGCACCAGATCCTTTTCCAGGTCGCTCTCAAGATCGAAAGAGTCCTGTTTAGCCTCCGCAAACAAGCCTCTTGTTGAGTCCTGAGATGACTCCATACGAGGCGGTGGCGCCATTGCGCCCACCGATCTCTCCTTATAAGCAATAGCAGGCCGACCGCCTGACCTATCCGCTGCCGCCGCCACAGTTTGCGTTCTGGGCGATTCCTGGTCGGATGCGGTCTTTAAACCCGGTTTATACTCTGCCTTAATCAGCGCGCCCGACTTTATGTAAAGCGGAGTGGGCGCCATAATGGAACTAGCGTCGGCCAACGCCTCAAAATTTCCGGCGCAAACCCATGACGCCGTCAGCGCGATTATGGCCGCCGCAACTGTCGCTATTTTTCCCATAACATGATCTCCTTTCGCACGAGTTCCCCCATTGAGGAGCGATTCCTGATTCTTGGGATTGTGACGGATGGGTTTCATAATCCCTCCTTCCCTGTCGCTATGAGGCACATACTACATAAAAATACCTATGTCAATCGGAATGTTATACGGCTTATTTAAAGTAATTTATTAGATATGGGCGATCAACCAGGGAGGCGCATATAATTATATGCGTAATTACAAATTGTTAAAGACACGCGCCACGGCATGGACATCGCCATAGACTCCACTAATTACATTATTATATCTTTATATCATACTATTATTACAGGATATAATATTGAAGCATCATTTAACGTAGCGTTCTTTTACGATTGCCCTCTTTCAACATTCGAGAGGCATGTCGTGAGAAGCAAAGCCAGGCAAGGCAGGGAGCGGTTGCGAAATACTTACTGTCAGGTCACTGAGTTACACCCAACATACTGATGTTGCTATGTATTAAAATATTAGTTGATATTACCACGACCTATGGGCCATTCAACCTCAGTGGTGATTTATTTTCTTGACACACTACATATTGTGGAGTTAAAAGTTGCCTCCACTACATGATCTATTTGGATCATGGGTTCGCAATCGGGTTCAATGACAGGTTTCAATAGATTTCGGGCCAAACACTTACGATAGTTCAACGAACATGGCTAACCCATTATTTTTATATGGCAAGCCGTTCGTTATAGATTTGTTTCGTTTAAATAACATGTATCGTAAATTCGTTAGACCATACAATGCGTCAATCTTTGAATTAGTTGTAATTATTGCCTGATTTTGGGTGTGTCATGCTGAAAGGGGCTAAAATGGCTAGTGTAACGGAATTGAAGGGATTCAGACAGGAAAATGTGCGTCGCGCAGAAACTACGGATATGGCTCTGTTTGTCAGGACATCAAGCGAGGCCATGGACGGATGGGACCATAGTCGAATAGTAGACGCGTTAATGCGTGAGACGTTTGTGGATGAGGGAACTGCCCAGGACATTGCGCTAGAGGTAGAAAACAACATCAAGAAGAGTGGAATAAAGGTGATCACAGCGCCGCTGATTCGTGAAATGGTTAACGCGAAGCTTCTTGAGCGCGGACTGGAGGCCGACAGGAGACTACATACACGACTGGGATCACCTCTTTACGATGTTGATCAGTTGATAACACGCCCCAACAAGGAAAACGCCAATGTTCCTCATGGGCCTGAAGCGACCAACCTGACGCTGGCAGAAAATATCAAGAAGGAATTCGCGTTGCTGACCGTTTTCGACCAGGAGGTTGGGGACGCTCACATGCGCGGAGACATTCATCTCCACGATCTTGGCTTTATTGACAGGCCCTACTGTTCGGGACAGTCTCTGGAATATATCAAGAAGTTTGGTCTAAATCTTCCCAATTCGCTTGCCATGGCAAAGCCGGCCAAACATCCGGAAGTCCTTCTTGCTCACATGGTAAAGTTTGCCGCCGCCCTGCAGAGTCATTTTGCAGGCGCCATAGGATGGGATGCGGTCAATCTATTTTTCGCTCCATACCTGAGAGGCCTCCCGAAAAAAGACATACGACAGTTAGCGCAGATGCTCATATTCGAGTTTTCCCAGCAGGCCGTCGCGCGTGGTGGCCAGGCTATTTTTACGGATATCAACCTGTACTGGGAGGTTCCCAAACATTTCGAAAATGTGCCGGCAATCGGCCCAGGTGGTGAATTCACAGGACACACGTATTCGGAATATCTTCCGGAAGCGCAGGAGTTCGTATGGACACTCTTTGACATCTATCGTGATGGTGATGGCGCCGGTAGGCCCTTCTTCTTCCCCAAGCCATTGATTCACATCACGGAGAAATTCTTCAAGACACCAGGGCACGAGGAATTCCTCCGCCATATATGCGATGTGGCTTCTGAAAAGGGCAACACTTACTTTGTCTTTGACAGGGGTGAAACAGCGAAGATTTCGGAGTGCTGCCGATTATCCTTCAAACTGGAAAAAAGTGACCTGGATGACGCAATTACGCCGTGGAAGATGAGATATTCGGCCATGCAAAACGTGACTATCAATCTGCCACGCATAGCCTATCAGGCAAAAGGTGATGACTCGAAGCTTTTCTCGCTGCTTACCGAGACCATACGACTCGCCACCGAGGCTCACATGCAGAAAAAGCGATTCATAGAACGCTTGCTGGCGCTCGGTGAATCAGGTCCTCTTGCCCTGTTAACCATGGACAGGGATGGTGAGGCCTATCTTAGGATGCGGCGTGTGACTTATTTGATTGGAATGGTCGGTCTTAACGAGATGGTTCAATATCACACAGGCGAGGAACTCCACGAAAGTGATGAAGCAGTCAAGTTTGGACTGAAAGTAATAGCGCACATGAACCTGGCTTCGGCCAAATTCAGTCAATTCTACAACATGCGATTCGTTCTGGAGCAAACTCCTGCGGAAAGCACCGCTTACAGGTTCGCCAAGCTCGACATGAGGCTTTACCCGGAGGCGCAGTCCGTTGTTAAGGGAGATCTTTCCCGTGACGAAATATATTACACAAATTCGACCCTATATAATGTTTCAGCCCCTGTTGACGCAATTGAGAGGGTAAAACGCGAAGGTCTTTTTCATCCCCTGATTGAGGCCGGATCGCTAACGCACGTCTGGTTGGGTGAAAGTCGGCCCAGCGCCGAGTCACTGGCAAACTTTGTAGTCAAGACATTTCGCATGACACAAAATGATCAGGTTGCGTTTTCGCCCGAACTAACGACATGCGTATCGTGTGGAAGGACAAGTCGTGGCCTCCATGACACATGCCTGTACTGCAAGTCTGATCAGGTCGAACAAATAACCAGAATTACAGGTTATTTCACAAAAGTGTCCAGTTGGAACAAAGGTAAACGTGGCGAACTAAAGGACAGGCTTCGCAATCTTTCGCTATAAACACTTCTATTCATCAAACTTTCGGAGGGTGTCCTGTGGACATTCCTGGACACCCTCCCTGTCGGTTCACATGAATCAGGAGAATGACATATATCATTTAGAGTCAGGAGAATATTAATTATGACGTATCTATTCACAAAGCAGGGGTGCGGAGAGTGTGACAGGGTAAAGAGTGAGGTCAATCTCGGAGAAGTAGCAAACCTGAAGGTAATGCAACTTGACCAGGAAAATGTTGAAGCTCTGGCGATGCTCGCCTATTATGAATGTGTTTCGCTTTCCGAGAAGAAGCTTCCTATTCTGGTTTCAGAAACCAGGGAAATAATTACAGGCGAGAGTCATATCAGGCAATACTTCGAGAACTTGGGCGCATAAGTCCATGCGCTCGGTATGGGACAATGATTCCGATTTTTGTGGTCAATGACAGACTTGCTTGTGTGAACGTATGCGGTTAGCTTCTGAATATAATTGTGTCGCTCCAAGGATTAAGGGTTTCATTCCGTTATCCATGCTGGATTGGCCCGGGCAGATTTGCTCGGTCATCTTTCTTGGTGGGTGCAATTTCCGTTGCCCGGCGTGTCATAACCACAAACTGGTCGTTAATCCGGACAGTCTTCCTGACTTTTCCATGAGTGAAATATTGTCGTACCTGGACGGCAGGAAAGGCTGGATAGATGGCGTCACGATAACAGGGGGGGAGCCGACCGTCAATCCGGGGCTTGAGGCGCTACTTGAACAGATTGTCAATCCATTGGGACTCCGGACAAAAATCGACACGAACGGTTCCAATCCAGCCCTTATCAAGCGACTGATAGATCAGAACCTTATTAGCGCTGTTTCAATGGATATCAAGGCGCCACTTGATTTTGAGTCTTATTCCAGGGTGTGCGGCGTCCTTTCCGATATAGACAAAATCTTACATAGCATTGACATCATAAAGGCCTCCGGTATCGACTTTTTTTTCCGAACCACTGTTGTTCCGGGGTTGGTTGCAGAGCGCGAGCTTGCCGAGATAAAAAATACAATAGGCCACGACACGCCATATATGATCCAACCATTTAGAAACATTGATACACTCGATCCGCACCTTAAGGGTTTTCCTGAGTATGAAATGGAACGCTTCGAGTCCATGAAAGCCCGTTATGGGACTGGGCTTTTCTCATGACCATGAGGGTTTTCGTCCATATCGTCGCTCAGTTTCCTGTCCGGGCCTGATGTCAAATCAGCGTCTGTCATGGTGAAATGCGGTTCACAAATCTGTCTGATAACCCTATTTTGCCTTTGTTACAACTTCACTGTAAGCGCTTGAAAGCTCCTGCATGTAAGCCTTGGTTTGTTCGGTCCCCATGACCAACGGTATGCTGCCGTTTTTTCTCATTTCATTCTGTACTTCCACATCCGACATGATCTGAAGAAATACTTTTTCCAGTTTCTGCACAATTTCTTTAGGGGTCCTGGACGGAACACATACTCCTCTTTCAGTTGCGGCAACCAGATCATATCCCATTTCCCTGAAAGTTGGGGTTTCAATGAATTCCGGGAAACGTTCAGTGGTCGCAAAAGCCAAAATCCTTAATTTGTCCCTGTAGCGAACGAGATCATCTGAATTTGCAAAGCAGGCGTCGGTATGACCGTTGATAAACGC
>CAITZA010000415.1 GCA_903896745.1 uncultured Desulfomonile sp.
ATGGCGCTCTCATCGCGAACTGGTGGGCCTCATGGATGATATGCTATCTTCAATCGAGGTCTCATCCCTGCAATGCTACTGAATAATGATATTGCGTATTGCAGGATATTTGCCGGTTAATACCCCTCGGCGGGGATGCCCCTTCGTATCAGGCCTTGTCAGCACACGGCTCATTCATCGAGAACGGGTCATAGTCCGGCCTGAGTTTATCCAGTATTGCCTGGCGTGTCTTTGACATCAGTTCGGGAACATCTATTTCGGACAGTCCCTTGGTTGGGATTGGGGGACAAATTGTCAGTTTGACGAGTCCCGGACGAAAATCGAGCATTTTCTTGGGCAGAATCTTGAATGCGCCGTTACAGACAACCGGCAGGATTGGTATACCGGTCTGCACGGCCATCATGAACGCGCCTTTCTTGAATTCCTTTAGAAATCCGTCAGGGGTGCGGGTTCCTTCGGGATAAATCAGAACTGACCATCCGTCTTTGAGTTTCTGATCCTTTTCCTTGTTCAGTCGCTCGATTGCGGTTGTCGAATTCGATCTGTCGATCGCTATGGCGCCCGTAGACCACAATGCCCAACCCCACACTGGTATTTTGAGCAATTCTTTCTTTATGACCCACCTGAAACGGACGGGCAGTGTGGACACGATAGCGAGGATGTCCGCTATTCCCTGATGATTGGGGGTAATGATGTATGACGTCTTGGGAACGAGGTTTTCAAGGCCACTCAGGGAAAACTTGATCCCCATCAGCCAGGCAATGCTCCGGTTCCACGTCTTCATCATGAAATAGGAAAAGTTGCCCGGTTTAATCAACAGGGCCGACAATACCATGGGAATCGTCATAATAGGGGTCAGCGCCACAAGTCCGGCCACAGTGATAATTTTCCTGAAAGTGTATTTCCTGGAAGGTTTCAAGGTATACTCCAATGTGGTGATGCGATGGTTCAAAGGTTTGAAGGAATGCCGGTAAAATCGGTCAACTACGGACTTCCGGAAATGGAAAAAACATTTTGTTTATTCCATGATTCGGGTTCAAACATGTTATAATTTTTAAAAAGTTAATTCAAGAGGCATTTCCGGGGAGAAAGACATGAAACAAGCCATGCTGGTTTTTTCGCTGATCATTTTGTGGCCCATATCCGCTTTTGGTGACGAGGCATGTGAGAAGGCCAGGGAATATTGACGGCATGGCGTTGAGCTTCTAAGATATGGGGATCGCAAAGAGGCCTTCAGGAAAGCGACCGAATTGTGCCCGAATTACGCTGACGCTTTTGTGAATCTGGCTGACGCCTGTGAGAACCTTCATGAATATGATAAGGCAGGGCATTATTACAACAAGGCATTGTCGATAAAGCCGGGCCTTTTTGCCGGCCTCTTCGGACTGGCCGATTGCGGACAACGGTTCCGCATGGGGTCGTCAACGAAACAGGAGAGTTGAGATTTTGCTGGATGAGGCGCAATAAATTAAGAGCCGCTTTTATTGAGGCTTCACCTAATGACACAGTAAGAAAGGACCGGATCGGCATCACACGACGCCAGCCATTGCCTTGTCATCCCCTACCCCCACTACCCCCTTGTCATCCCCGACTTGATCGGGGATCCATTAAAGATGTATTACCGCTTTCACGG
>CAITZA010000416.1 GCA_903896745.1 uncultured Desulfomonile sp.
AATACTTTTGAAAAACGCTATATATTTTCTGGCCCCACTTCTGTATACCCGTACAAACGTATTGACGAAATGGAACCTGACAATAATTTACAGGAGCGGGGATATTCCAATATAATCATATCTCAGAAAAGTTTTCCGCACCGTATGCAATAATTTTGTTCTCCTTCAGAATCTGGTATGTAACTTTGCAGGTATAGCCTAAGACGAACAAATAAGGGGTAAACATGACTCGATTATTTATTCGATTTTTCAGCTATTCATTCGTGTCATTCGCTTTGACTCTCTTGTGTTTTTCTATCGGCATGCCACAACGGATCTACGAATACCGAATTGGCCCTCAGGATTACAACCGTTCAAATGAAAAGTACGGAGCGATCGCATATTCAGGATCGAGCGATCGCTGTGGCGTCTCATTCAACTTACGGTCGCGGGCAGACGCCGAGAAACGGGCAATTTCTGAATGTGGCGAATCAGACTGTGAGATAAAGGTCTGGTTCAGGAACGGATGCGGCGCGTTGGCCACAGGCAGTGATGGATCGATTGGATGGGCATGGTCGGGAAACAAGGCTGGCGCAGAGAAGAATGCCTTGCATGAATGCGGCAAGAGGTCAGGAGGATGCCGGGTCCGTTGCTGGGCCTGCTCTGACCGTTGAACTCGTTCACATGTTTTCCGGCGCCGGTGTAAGTCCCTCCCCGATTCGTTAATTGTAGCATCGCATTGTCTGGATATCAACACATGTTGGCGGAGTCTGGATGTATCGAGCTCTAGTTCTCTTGGCCCCTGTATTATTGATTTTTACTGTTTCCGTGGCCATTGCAAGTGATGCCGGCGACGTTACCACTCTTGTGGATGAGGCTGACGAACTCCACTCGGGCGCCAGATCCGGAGAGGACCTGAGAACGGCCGCCCTCAAGCTGGAAGGCGCCCTGAGGGAATTTGAAAAATTATCCGACAAAAGGGGAATGTCCAGGACAGCAAATCATTTGGGAGTCATCCAAAAGAAGCTGGGCAATTATGAAAGAGCTCTCCAATACCTTAAAATCAGCGAGGATTTGTGCCAACAGATTGGTGATGCGGAATGTCAGGCCCAGTCCCTGAACAATCTGGCGCTTGCGCATAGCGATCTGGGATTTCAAAAAGAAGCCCTTCAAGCCTCACGCTGGTCACTGGAAATACGTA
Organism: uncultured Desulfomonile sp.; assembly: GCA_903896745.1. Lineage (GTDB taxonomy): Bacteria > Desulfobacterota > Desulfomonilia > Desulfomonilales > Desulfomonilaceae > CAITZA01. Next base: position 1,181 of record CAITZA010000416.1, read on the forward strand.
GGCGGATCAGGGACAACTACGGCGAGGCGCTTTCCTTGCACGGACTGGGATACGTTCATTATAATCTCGGCAACTACCCAGAATCACTGAAATGGTTTGAGCTTGCATTGGAAAGGTTTGCTTCGCTGCAACAGGAAAGGGACGCTGGAATTGTACTTAATGATATAGGTGATGCCCAAACCAGGCTCGGTCGCTACAATGAGGCTTTGGAATCACTGGAACTGTCTCGGCAAACCCTTCAGGGAGTTGGCAACCTGCGGGAAGAAGCGGCCGTTGTTTTGAACCTTGGCGTTGCGCGTCAGTCCATAGGCAGATTTGAAGAGGCCGAAAGGGATTATCTCGAGGCCATTGCGCTTAGCAGGAAAATGGCGGATCCGTTGGGACAGGGAGAATGCCTCATCAGTCTTGGGAATATCAGCCGTCAGTTGGAAAAGCATGATGAATCGCTACGATATTATAAGGAATGTATTGCGCTATTTAATAGCATTGGTATTCCGTCAAACCGGCCAAACGATCTTGTTGGCGCCCTGCTACTGGATTTGAACAGGGTTGAGGAAGCCAGGGAATTCATCATCGCAGGGGACAACAAGGTTTCATTAGCCAGATTTTATCTGATCAATCGCGAATACGAAAAGGCGTTGAACCTGTATCAGAGTCAACTCTCTGATATCGTAAGGAATAATGACGCGGAAGATCTTTTTCAGGTTTGCGTGGGAATCGCTACAATCATGGAGCTCAATGGCGATTTCGCCGAGGCGGGCCATTTTTACAAAAAAGCCATAGTGGCTACTGAGGCGATCAGGGCCAGTCTCAAACCCGAGCAGCGCTCCAATTTCTTTGACGTCAGGGTTAATGGCTGGTTGCGGACACAACCCTATGAGGGATACTCGCGTGTCCTGATCAAAATGAACCGTAAAGAAGAGGCATTCACGCAGTCTGAATATACCAAGGCCCGAGTGTTTGCCGAAAACATGAGCAAGAGATCCAGGGGTTTCGAGAAGGATGTGCCTCTAAATATACGCAGGAAGGATGAGGAACTGGAGGACAGGCTGTTCTCATTGTTGACCAAGAGGAACGAAGCCCGGGGAAAGGGGCATGATGAGGTTGTCAAGGCGTTGGAAATGCAACTGAAAATGGTCAACAGGGAACTGGAATCTCACATACGATATCTCAGGCGCCACTATCCCCTTTTTGCCAGCGCCAGGCATCCGCAACCAATGTCATTGAGTCAGGCGGATTTGAAAGACCATGAATGGGCCCTGGTTTACGATGTTACGGATGAAGGCCTGCTGGTCTACCTGATTTGTGGCCGGAAAATTATTGAAGCCAGACTGGCGCCATGTAAACGCATAGACCTGGAGAAACTCGTTAGAGCCTTTAGGGAACCTTTAGAATTCAGACCATGCGAGGAAAACCCCGATCCAATCAGAAAACTAGAGTCTTTTGACTTTAATAGTGGAAAACGACTGGCTGATCTGCTCTTGGGATCGGTAATCGCCCACATCCCCAAGGGCGCAAACGTCATAGTCATTCCAGACGAATGCCTGGGTTTGATCCCTTTTGAAATGCTTCCTTTGAACAATTCCGGAGAGATAGTTGAGAGAAAGGGTTTTCCCGTAATTGTCAATGCGGATTTCTTTGGCGCCCGTAACCAGATACGGTATCATCATTCAGTTACGGCGCTTACCATGAGCAGAAACACACGCGAGCGACCGGGCGCAAACCAGAGATGTCTTGTCATTGCCGACCCTGTTTACACATCGGACGATGAAAGGACTCCCAAGCCTCATCCTGGCGAAAAAGTCAAGCGGACCCTGGCAGGTCTTGCGGCTGATCTTGTCAAGAAGGCCTGGTTAAATGTTATGGGTGACTGTGAATTTACCAGGCTAAGGAACACTGGCGAACTGGCCGCAAAACTCGAACTCATGTTTGAAGGCCAAACAGACTCATATATCGGTTTGCGGGCGACAAAGGAAAATTTCCTCACAAAGATTGCTCCATCTCTGGAGCGTTATGACAAAATTATATTTGCCACTCATGGATACTTTGGAAAGAATCTCCCCGGAATAATGGAACCAACTCTCGTGCTGAGTTTGGAGCCTTTAGGGGCCGACGGGTTCTTGACCATGAGCGAGATTATGGGAGCGGTTCGGACCAATGCGGGAATTGTCGCTCTAACGGCTTGCCAGACCGGCCTGGGCAGACACGTTTCAGGTGAGGGTGTCCTTGGTTTGGGAAGAGCTTTTCAATATGGCGGCGCAAAGAGCCTGCTTGTCAGCTTGTGGTCCGTAGATGAAAACGCTTCGGTAGAGTTTGTTCGACACTTCTTTCAGAATATCCATAATGGCGCAAATCAGACCGACGCCCTGAAATCCGCAAGAGACCATATACGACTCAACGGCTACGACCATCCCTTTTTCTGGGCCGCATTCATACTTGTCGGAGATGTTGATTGACGGAATATCATGAAATTATGGACCTGCGGTTGCGCCCACGCTGCCGGGAATACTTGGATCATGCCGGCAAAAGACCAGCGGATGCCGGGGCAGGCGCTGGGCATTCACGGACAGGTGATTGGCGCCGAATCTGACAACATAGGTTTTGTCAAACGGGTCGCTCAGATAATCTCGCAGCAATTACACTCTATTTCTTGCAGGAGTTGTTTCTATAGTTTCGACCGACAGACAGTATTTTGAATGCAAATAACTGGACTCATAGGTAAACTATCCTAGATGGGAGGAATTGGGCAGATCGCAGAGGTCTCAACAT
>CAITZA010000417.1 GCA_903896745.1 uncultured Desulfomonile sp.
GATGTTGACATTTCTACTGCCGAGTCGGTGTTGAACAGCGATCATTATGACCTTGTGAAGGTCAAGGACCGTATTCTGGAGTTTCTTGCGGTGAGGAAACTGAAAGCCGACAACAAGGGTCCGATACTTTGCCTGGTGGGGCCTCCCGGTGTAGGAAAGACATCCCTGGGGAGGTCAGTCGCAAAAGCGATGGGCCGCAAGTTTGTTAGGGTTTCACTTGGAGGGGTGCGCGATGAGGCTGAAATCAGGGGACATCGCAGAACATATATAGGCGCAATGCCGGGCAGAATAATCCAGGAATTGCGTCGCGCCGGCAGCCGGAATCCGGTTTTCATGCTGGATGAAATAGACAAACTTGGTCGTGATTTCAGGGGCGATCCGGCGGGCGCCCTTCTGGAAGTCCTTGATCCTGAGCAGAACAGCGGTTTTTGTGACAACTACCTTGATTTGCCGTTTGATTTGAGCAGAATCATGTTCATTGCCACCGCCAATCAGGTTGATACCATTCCCTCAGCATTGCGGGACAGGATGGAAATCATCAGGATTGCAGGATACACAGAGGAAGAAAAGGAAAAGATAGCCGAACTATATCTGATCCCAAAAGCTTTGGAAGAAAATGGGCTAGCAAAATATTCAATTGCTTTTCAGACCTCAGCCATCAGATTCCTTATATCGTCATACACGAAAGAAGCTGGAGTTCGGGGACTCGAACGCGAGATAAACTCGGTTTTCCGAAAAATGGCTAGGGAAGTCACTCAAGGCAAACAGGTCAGGTCTGTTATAACGGTGAGCACGGTTGAAGAACTTCTTGGCGCTCCCCGGTATTTTTCCGAGATCGCGGATGAGGTGGACAGGGTGGGGGTGGCCACTGGTTTGGCTTGGACAGAAGCTGGCGGAGATATAATATTCATAGAGGTTACCGGATTCAGGGGACGACGCGATCTAACCCTTACTGGAAGTCTGGGTGAGGTCATGCAGGAATCGGCCAAAGCGGCGTTGACCTATCTAAGAAACATTAGTGATTTCCTTGGGGTTGATGAGAGATTCCTGACTCATTCAGATCTTCATATACACGTCCCGTCCGGCGCTATTCCCAAGGATGGCCCCTCTGCAGGGGTTGCCATGGCTGTAGCTATTGCTTCATTTTTCACCGGCAAACCGGTTCACAAAGATGTCGCCATGACAGGTGAGCTTACTCTGATGGGAAGGGTTCTTCCAATAGGAGGAGTAAAAGAGAAACTGCTTGCTGCCAGGAGAGCCGGGGTAAATAAGGTAATTCTGCCCACAAAAAATCGCTCTACAGTCATGGAATTTCCTGAATATGTCACAAACGGGCTTGAAATCCATTATGTCTCAGACGTGGGCGAAGCCATAAGGATAGCTCTGGACGATGATTTTCAGTTTTGTTGCGCTTATCCAGCGAAGGGGCAGCCCATACTACCGTTGTTTTCTTCCGAGTCCAGGTCAGGACTAGTCCTTTAACGGAATATCATCATGAATGGTTACGGGGGACATCAGGCGATCCCCCGCAGACGGATCAGCATGACCACAAAATTGTCGGGTGTTACTGGATGCAGTTTACCTCTTGAAGATTACCCCCAAACTGAAATCGTCTTCCAGAACCTCATTGAAGGCTGCCCTGTAATTTGACGGATCATGGTTGTCGGGCAGGGGGCGAACCCATTTCTTGAGGTTGGTCCATGTCTTGAATGTCTTGTCGAATGTAACGCAACTCGAATAAACATGAAAGAACGAGAATCCAGGGGTTTGTACCCCTTCCATCAGTGC
>CAITZA010000418.1 GCA_903896745.1 uncultured Desulfomonile sp.
ACCATTGAGGCGTTTAGCTTCAAGTATACGGGCTGTTACGGCTGTGGACGATGTGAAGGCGGCGTGGACGGTTACCAGGTCAGGTATGAGGATGGCAGAGCGTACTACCGCTGCGGGTCAGAGCTGATTGAGATCATTGATATTAACGAGCAGATCAAAGACGAGGTGATCGAACTGCTGAAAGTGCAGGCCGCTTTTTATGAGAAGAAGGGGATGAAGTAACTCCAGCAGAACGATGATTCCCGCCATTTTAACAAGACGCGGACAATCAAAGCGTTTCCTTCAGGAAATTCAGAACCTCTTCGAATACCTCAGCAACTTTGGGATTCTTTAAATCATCAAACCCATGACCCATTCCATTCATTGTGATCAACCGGTGGGGCACATGATTTTCTTCCAATTTGGCAGCCATTTGCTGTGCCAATTCATAAGGGACATCGGTGTCCTGATCGCCATGCAAAAGCAGGGTTGGAGGATAATCCGAGGTAACATTGCGATCGGGGCAGAAAGGCACGAAAGCTTCAGGTTGGGTATGCGGGTCATATCCAGTGACTTCTTTCGGCCATAAACCTTTTTGTCGACAATAAAGGTAAAATCGCCACCGAAGTTCAAATTCCTCACTTCCTGAAATCACAGGCCCACGAACCCCTTTGCGTGCCTCCTCCATGAGAACCGCGGGTTCTTTGCTGTAGAATGGGTCTGGGCAACTGTACCAATCACCAACAATATCGCCATAGCCGTAAAATGACACTAAAGCCCTGGGGCGGGGATGGACAATAAACCCGGTCATCAGTGTCAGATACCCTCCGGCAGAGCTTCCCATCACAGCAATGCGGTCCGGATCGATGTTGAATAGCTCGGGTCCGCTCGTGATTAGCCAGTGATAAGCATCTTGGATATCTTCAAGGATTGCGGGGAGTTTTGTTTCTGGCGCCAGGCGGTAGTCGATGGATACAACCGCATATCCTGCTTGAAGGTATCGTTCAAACTGCTCGGTAGGCGCCCATGTACGAATACCAAAAATTAACGCCCCCCCATGGATATATAAGATTGCTGGTTTTCGTCTGTCTCCTTCTGGCAGGTAAACATCGGCCTGGATAGAACATTCCTCCGTAACTTTATAGATGTGCGTTTGAGGGGAAAGATCCATGAAAACTCCTTTCGTGAGAAGGGATTACTAAGCTCGGGTGGATTCGGGATGTTAAGTTTGTTTTGGGGTGGGCAACAGCGTCTGCCAACAATATTACCCCAAATAACAGCCAAATTATAGGCAACATGATCGACTGTTGTTTCTTGTATTTGCCTTCTTTGATAGTCCCCCTCTTGAGTAAGGCAAACGAGGAAAAGAGAGAGATGGAAGGATTTGCGCAAATCGGAGAATTTTGTCCAAATGAAAGCTGTGCCGATAAAGAACTGTTGACTACTGTTCCCGTTCCTTCTCTTACCAACACTCTATAGGGAGACTATCAATACCCATTGTCTCCACCCCAATTGTTAGACAAATTTATCCTCATCCTCAAACCGTATGGAGAAATCTTTCAGCGCTTGTTTCTTCCAGCAATATAGACCGCTCGGATGCAACCTGTTTTCCGAGGGCATGAGAGTTTTTGAAACCAAAAACCCCCATGC
>CAITZA010000419.1 GCA_903896745.1 uncultured Desulfomonile sp.
GCAAATGGCTGAACTGCCGAAGGTAAAGTATTCGGGCAAGATACGCGAGGTAACGATAGGCAAACCGGGCGCAGAGTTGGTATTGGGTGGTGAGACCGGTTACAGTTTTTATAGTTTTGAGGGAGGCATGCCCAATGCGCCCAAGCTAGCTTTACAGGTGCTTGACATAGAGCCGGAGGAGTGGGCGCAAGAAGCAATAGCTCCTTTTAAGGATGTGCTTGGTGATCCTGTGGCATGGGCAAAGAAGTGCGTTGAGCAGTATAAGGCCGACATAGTCTGTTTATGGTTGGCCGGGGTGGATCCCAATGGTAAGGACATGTCAGCGGAGCATGCCGCAAAGACCGCCAAGGCTGTCGCTGAGGCGATCAATGTTCCACTGATAGTGTGGGGGGTATCCAATGAGGCCAAGAACACAGAGGTTCTCAAGGCTGTTGCAGAGGCCTGTGGTGGAATGAATCTTGTGTTGGGGCCTGTGACAGAGGGCAATTACAAGCAGCTAGGGGCGGCGGCAATAGCGTATAAGCATGTTGTAGCGGCGAATTCCCCCATAGACATAAACCTGGCCAAGCAATTGAACATATTGTTAGAGAATTTGGGTATGCCGTCTGACAAGGTGTTGATTGATCCGACGACAGGCGGGGTTGGCTATGGCATGGAATATTGTTATTCGATAATGGAGCGGATTCGTCAGGCTGCGTTGACCCAGAATGATGACAAGCTGCAGTATCCGATAATAAACAATATAGCTGAAGAGGTGTGGAAGACGAAGGAGGCCAAGTTACCGACGGACCCGAAGCTTGGCGAGGCGTCAACCCGGGCGATAAACATGGAATCGGTGACAGCTCTGAGCGCGCTTCAGGCTGGCTCTGACCTGTTGATATTGAGGCACCCTGAGACGTTGGCGCGGATCCGGGACTACCTTCCGAAGATAATGGCGTCGACAGATATGGTGTCGATGGGGGTGGATTTATCACTTGCTCCCGAGGCGGCCAAAGAGGCTCCGAAGGCGGCCGCCGCTCCAGCCAAGCCCGCTGCCGAGGCTCCCAAGCCTGCTGCGGCTGCGGCCCCCGTGAAACCCGCTGTCAAGGTAGAGCCCCCAGCTCAACCCAAAGCCGAAAAAGCGCCGGAGGCGCCCGCTCCCAAGCTGGAAGTCGTTTCCAAGGCAGCCCCTCCCGTTCCGACCGTAGCGCCTGTTCAGGCTTCAGAGGTTTCCGTTGAATCCGATGAACTTTCTGACGAGGACATATCTGATTTGAGGGAGATGGTGACCGCTTTCAAGTCAGTCCGTGATTGGATTGGCCGCTTGGGCGCCAGCTTCTAGGACACAGTTTTGTGACAGCAAAAAGCCCGATGTTCCACGTGAAACATCGGGCTTTTTATTTTTATTACGGTATGTTACCGATTATTTGGACGCCTCGGGCGCTGGTTGGGGAGGTATCGGCGCTGAAGGCGCAGCGCCTGTTGGAAGTGATCCTGTGTTTCCTTCAACAGGAATAGTTTGTTCTATTTTTACTCCGGGCTCACCGCTCATGATAGACTTGTCCCTAAGCGTTAGGCCACGATCCGCGAAGTAGCTGAGCACAATGGACGTCAGCATGAAGATAACCGCAGCCCCTATTGTCACCTTGCTCAGGAAGGTAGCCCCTCCTCCACTTCCAAAAACTGTCTGGCTTGAACCGCCACCGAAAGCAGCCCCTATGTCAGCGCCTTTGCCGGTTTGCAACAAAATTATCAGAATCAACGCAATGCAAACGACTACGTGTACGACCAAAACGAAAACGGTTAACATACTCGAAATCCTTCCTTATTTATGAGGCCTGTTCGATAATTCCCAGAAAATCGTCAACTTTGAGCGATGCGCCGCCTACAAGCCCACCATCTATGTCAGGGCAGCTCATTAGCTCCCGGGTATTATCAGGTTTAACACTTCCACCATAAAGTATTCTGACTTTATTTGCAAAATCAACCCCCCTGTATTCAGCCAGTTCAAGCCTCAGGAATGCATGAACTTCCTGAGCCTGTTCCGGAGAGGCTGTTTTCCCTGTTCCGATCGCCCAAACCGGCTCATAAGCGACAATCAATTTTTCGGCGCTCTCTGGGGCGCAATCGCCAAGCCCTTCAACCAATTGTCTCTTCACAACCTGAAACGTACTTCCAGCCTCACGTTCTTCCAGAGTTTCTCCGAGACAAAACACGGGGATCAAATTATGTCGGATCGCAGCTTTTATTCTCTTGTTGACCGTAAGATCTGTTTCTCCAAAATACTGACGCCGTTCAGAGTGACCGATTATAACATGCGTCACCCCCACCTCATTTAGCATTGGCCCACTGATTTCTCCCGTAAAGGCGCCCTTGTCTTCCCAGTGAACATTTTGCGCTGAAACGCAAATATTTGAACCTTTCGCGGCCTTCACACCGGCTTCCAGAGATGTGAAAGTAGGCGCCACCATGACTTCGCAAGAAGCCCCGAGATCCCGCCCGCTCTTTTTTAACTCCTCTAAAAAAGCAACTGTTTCCGCCGCGTTTTTATGCATTTTCCAGTTGCCGGCAATAACTATCTTCCGCTGAAACATGAATATTCCTTTCGTAATTAGGGCAGCCCGAAAGATACTTTAAATCAAACCTCCAGAGCTGCAACCCCAGGCAGTATTTTCCCTTCCATAAATTCCATGAACGCGCCCCCGCCAGTGGAGATGTAGGATATTTTTTCAGACACACCGGCTTGATGAACTGCGCGGACAGAATCGCCTCCACCCACCAGACTAAAACCCGGAGCATCAGCAACCGCTCTCGCTATTTCCATCGTCCCTACTTTAAAGGCATCGCTCTCAAAAACTCCCATTGGCCCATTCCATACAATTGTGCCGGCTTTTGAAATTTCTTTCACAAATTCCTTAACAGTCAACGGTCCTATATCGAGCGCCATTTCATTGGCAGGCAAGTCCCTGACATTGAATGTTCTGGCAGCGGACTCATTATCTATGGCCGTCGAGGCCACCACATCGACCGGCAGAAATACGTTGCTACCTTTTTCACGGGCTGATAGCAGGATCATTTTTGCCGTGTCGATCATGTCCTCTTCAACTCGCGAAGACCCCATGTTGATTCCCTGACACACCAGAAAAGTATTGGCCATGCCTCCGCCAATTAGAATCGTGTCCATTCGACTTACGATATTTTTCAAAACTTCGATCTTATCCGAAACCTTGGCTCCGCCAAAGATAGCGAGGACCGGCTTTTGGGGACTGGATAACGCCTTTTCGAGATTATCCAGCTCTTCCTTCATCAATAATCCGGCGCCCCTTTCCTTAACCAGGCCAGGAACCCCTACTGTAGAACAGTGAGCCCGATGCGCTGTCCCAAACGCGTCATTGACGTAGACATCGGCTAACGCCGCCAATTTTTCTGAGAAACCCAAATCATTTTTTGTTTCCTCGGCATGAAACCTGAGGTTCTCCAGACACAACACATCTCCGTCTTTCATGGAGGCGACTGCCCTCTCCACATCCGGACCTACGCAATCCTCCACGAACTGAACGGCCTTTCCAAGAAGCTCCTGCAGTTTCAAAGCCACCGGTTTCAAACTCATTTCCGGCTTGCGTTCACCCTTGGGGCGCCCCAGGTGAGACGCTATAATACATTTTGCTCCCTGAGATATCGCATAATTCAGTGTCGGAAGCGCTCTGGTTATTCTGGTAGCGTCTTTAATAATTCCTGCGCCATCGAGAGGAACATTGAAGTCAAAGCGGAAAAAAACCCTTTTCCCCTTGATGTCCAACTCTTTAATACTCTTAACAGGCATTTTGCCTCCAGATGTTTGGGTAGCGTGAGCGAAAACCGGTCTTTGTTCCGCCTAATTTCGCGACGGGACAACAGACCGGTTCACTCCTGACTGAAATATAACTAACAGACTATTTCAACTTTTCTCCGACAAAAGCCGCCAGATCAACCATCCTTGTAGAATATCCGGTTTCGTTATCATACCAAGAGAGAACCTTGACCATGTTCTCACCTACAACCATTGTCGAATCCGAATCGAAAAGAGATGAATAACTACTATTAATAAAATCCGAACTGACAAGCGGTTCATCAATATAGGCCAAAATGCCCTTCATTCTTCCTTCGGATGCCTTTTTCATTGCAGCGTTGACAGATTCGACCGTGGCCGGTTTTTTTAATGTCGCTGTCAAGTCCACAATGGAGACATTCGGTGTTGGCACGCGGATTGAGAGTCCGTCGAGCTTTCCCTTAAGTTCAGGAATAACCAGACCAATTGCGACTGCTGCGCCGGTTGTGCTGGGGATCATGTTGATAGCGGCTGCCCTGGCTCTTCGAAAATCACTGTGAACCGTGTCTAAAAGACTTTGATCCATTGTGTAGGAATGAATCGTGTTCATCATTCCTTTCTCAATCCCATACTCGTCATGGAGAACCTTGACGAGAGGCGCCAGACAGTTGGTTGTGCAAGAGGCGTTAGAGAAAACATCGTGTTTTGCTGGGTCGTAGGTGTCTTCATTGACTCCCATGACGAAGGTTCCATCGATTCCCTTTCCCGGGGCGGAAATGATGACTTTTTTGGCGCCGGCCTGAATGTGCTTACCAGCTTTGTCCTTATCACGAAAGATGCCGGTACACTCCATGACGACATCAATCTTGAGACTGGCCCACGGGAGGTTTAACAAATCGTCGGTAATTTTTAGTGCGTTGATTTCCTTGCCATCGACCACAAGTTTGCCATCGGAGTAAGAAACCGTCCCGGGGTAGGGACCGTGAACGGAATCTCTCTTAAACAAAAACGCCATTAACTTAGGATCCATTCTATCATTAACGGCTACGACCTCTACCTTGGGATTGGCCAAGGCGCACCGCATTACCTGACGACCAATACGTCCGAATCCATTAATTGCCAACCTAACTGTCATGGTATACCTCCAGCGTCTAATTAAATGACACAAAATACTATTTTATTTTAGACATACAGTCAATTGCTAATAATTTCTTTCCTTGAGTTTTTGGGTATTTTCAAGTATATCAAGAGTCAAGGGCAATGTTTAAGCATGCGGCCATGCTGTTGGCAAATGAGATTACCCACATTGTATCCACTAAGGGCTATAAGCCAAACTCTACGTTCTTCCAGGGTCGTTGAGTGTGCGGCTATGATAAGAATAAACCGCTGTTTTCTTTTTTGTGTGTTCGTGATTTGCCTGATGGTTAATCATGGGGCCGTGCTGGGTGTGGCTCAGGACGCCTCCAGCAATCCATGGAAAATTACCAGCGTAAAGATATGCAAGTCATCTGGTGGAGCTATTTATCCGAGTATTGAGGCGATCGGGGTTTATCCTGTTTACACGTTTTTTATCCCCCGACCCGTGTGGACGGTTAACGGCATTGTGGTAGAAAGCTCACCGATTTATCAAAGCGGAAGACTTGCTGCATTTCAGCTCGTTAATGCGGCCCCCAACCTGAAAGTAGGAACCAAAAACATAGTAAAATTTGCCTTGCCAGACCACAACGGATCACGGGTATTCATCTTTGATCCATCCAAATTTGCCCCCAATGAATGCTACGAGTTTTTCTGAAAACATGCCCTTTCCCCATATCGATCCAAGACGTCGTCGTACTTAAGACTTAACATCCCCAAGGTAACTCATCTCTCTTTGTGACCCCCTTGCCAAAGTAGTTTTTAGCATAGATAGCGTTTATATTATCCCGCCACTTGTCATTGATGGAGGCTTTGAAGTCTTCACCGAATTTGCGCGGTATCTCTGGTTTTGAAAAGATAATGGATATTCTTTCGGAGTCTGATTTCTCTGGAGCTTTTGCGGAATTCCCCGAGAACCGTTTAGGTCAAGGGATGTGAGAAGCCTTGGTGAAGGAGCGTTTAAGTCCGCAACCTGTTGGTCATGTACCTCGGCACTCTACGGCTATACCGGGCCAAGACAAAGCTGTACGTAAAGCTCAAAAAAGAGCCATGAACCTTCGGAGCCTATTTGACCGTCTCCAGAGACTGCCATGTGGAGGTTGCCTGTCAGAATAAGAGATGTTTTGATAAAAGCTCCATAGTCAGAAAATGGTCGGAGTGAAAGACTTGACTTGTTGCCTGCCCCGAACCCGTCTCATTTTGCCAAAGGCTCCATCCTGTTGACCAGCTCATCCTTTTTCCCCTCTTCGGAAACTTTTATTACTCGAATCCCATCAGCTTCGAAAATTGGAGGAAAAGTCCCCCTGTCCAGCAGAGCGAAATTGGGTTGAGATGATGCGATACTTCTGATGAACGAATCAAATGGCTCGAAATAGAGCCCACCTTTAGTAAGCCGGGCGTTGTAAAAATCTGAGTCTCTAACGACCATATAATCAATGCCATTTTTTTTGCAAAAACTGTAGATCTCTGCGGGAATCCCCGAATAGTAAGCCCGGAAAAAATCAAATGTGCGTTGCTTCATAACCTTCCAGTAGGACATATACCATGTATGGGACAGTTTATAGGTTACAAACGCTTTCCTGCGGGCGAACGTAAGGACATCGTCCATAACTTCAGGATGCCCCGCAATTAACACATTCTTAGGGGTGTTTTCAAAAAAACGGTAAATTCTTGCATAGTTGGAATAATCATAGATCCCTACCTGATAGACTAGCCCACCCCCAAGAATAAAGATCAGCGTTGTCAACAAGGGAAACATCGCCCTATCGGAGATCCAGTTGGACATAGCTGCCCTGAAGCATTTCGCTAAAAACAGGCAGAAGAAAATGTTGAAAGAAAACTCTATGTACCGGCTAGGCACAAATAACCGAAAGAGCAAAACTCGAGCAGCAACGTAAAGCAAAAAAGAGGAAAGCAACAGGTACCCGAGAGTCCGTATTATAGAGAAATCCATAAGAAGTTTTTTCCGAACAATCGCGTAAAAAATTATTGCCATTCCCACAATTGCAAAAAACCAGGCCGTAACAGTCCCCCAATTGCGAAACGGCAGGTCAAAAAACCAGACGCGAACTATTTCGTCAAGAAACGAAGGCTGAGGAAAGATTTCATATCGCCCAAGCGCTGAGTATTCAGCATGCCCTATCATGTCCCCAACCGTCACTAAGCTTCCGAAGGGAGTAGTGTTGACTCCAAAGTATTGCGAGGCAAAAAGCAGGCAAGCCCCTCCAGTAAACAAAAAGCTGATTACAGCATCCAAATTGGTGAAGTGATCCCTCTTCTCACACTGAGGTTCTACAAGAGCTAGTGCGGAATCGGGTGGCGAACCCAACCCTTCTGTTCCAAAAAATTTCGTTCGAATAACATTTTTGAGACGAATAAAAAAAGAAAATCGAGAAGAAACGGTCAACCAGTAGTGATGTAATAGAAACAGAGCCTGTGTGGTCAGGCAAAGAATGAAAATATATGGGTTGAGAACTGACGCCATGAGAATGACAGCCGCAGCCCCTGTCAAGTTCTTCCCGGACAGGAAAAATACATAAGAAATCAGCAACGGATAGGCAAAGCTCCTTGAAACTCCGGTCGTTATATTCTCCATAAAATGACCCAACAAACAGTAGAAACACACTGTAAGCACTGCCGTGATCTCGTCACCCACCCGCAGCCCCAGAGAGAAAATGAATCCAGCGGTTATGACGAAAAGGATGCCTGAAAGAATGCCTGAAAACCGGAGAGGATTGACAATAGAATGAGTGGCAGCATAAATTGCCTTCACTCCCGATGGAACATAATTCATGGCATATTCTGTCAAATAATCGTTTGTAAAGAGTTCTGGATCACTCCACTTTTGCATCCAGTATATTTGCTGTCGAACGTCATCACCAACAACGTACGGATTGGTCAGAGCATCCCATTGGGAGAACATGTACACCGCAGTCGCCCCGACGAGCACATATATCAATTTGATTCTACGACTAGTTTCCATGATTATCAGCCCCGTTAAACCTATCGAGCTTTTCGAGAAATGGACTCAGGAGCAGCGAACCCGGGTAATCCAGAAAATAGACAAGAGGCTCAGTCAGCGACAGGTTCTTGAGAACATTGGGGATGTCGGAGTCCTTAAATGATGTCGTGCCGATGCCTAAATCTAAGCTGCCGTTAAGACGAACGCCCCCGTTTATAACTATTAAGCCTGCAAGCTCCATCGTTGAGAACTTTACAAAACGCGGGTCAAAGTGGCAAGAAAACACATGGACATTATCCTCTTAAATAAGCGGCTGGTTCGCAATACCAAAACAGACGACCCAAGAAAACCAGGGAAGATTAGGGAAAATAGCTGTTGTCATTCCCTAAAACAGAATAATCGGGAAATACCTTTGCCCTTGGAAACTTGAGGCCATCACGGCTAACCGGGCAATTAACGAACCGAGTGGCGCCCATACCAGCGAGAAGTTCCGATTTCCTTGAGCAGAAGGAGCATGGCCGCTGACCCCAGTATCCCTAAAATCATGGAGAAAAGATGAAGTCCCGTAACCGAGTATTCCAAAACGATGGTACAGGCAAGTCTCAAAATGAGAGGGGTTATCAATGGCGGACCAACCGAAGCGCGCCTTAGTCCCCACCCCCTGGACATGGAGAAATTTCACTGCTTATAAGTGGCAGGCCCCTCTTCAACCGCACCGTTATCATTCACGATGACCTCACCGGCGGGATTTAGAATGAAAATGATGACACCCCACGATTTGGGACTAAAGCCAATCCCAGACCACATGCGACGCAAAAATGCGATCATGCCAGGTCGCATCTCCGACATATTGGAATCTGGCCAGGTTCTTTAAAATACTTTTGCCTAAAATCGCACCGGGAAGCCGATATGTTCAATAAATTCTGAATGCTGTCCTCTTTTATATTTCCATAAACTTCCATCCCATGGGCGTCCTGGCAACAAATCGTTACATCGCCATTCCACAACACCATCATTCCACCCCATGCCCACATACAGCTTCGAGAGTACGATGAGCCTGAATATCTCGACAGCTCAGGCACTTCAAATTCACTAATTTGAGACTCCCCAGCAAAGGAATTATGTGTGTTAAGTTGCTTAAGACGCGGAACTAAGTTCATGCGCCTGGCGAAATCTATGAATACCTCTTTTTCATGAAGATTTTTTTTCGAAACCACCATCTGTATCATTATTTCTTGGGTTATTGTTTTTCTTCTCCTCATTTCTTCCGACAAAATGGAGAGCTTATTCACAACATTGTCAAAATCGTCGCATCCCCTATACACTTCAAAAGATTCCCGACTCATGGAATCCAAAGACACTACCAAACGCTGAAAAGGATAGTCCAATAAATGACGTATCCTCCCTTCAGAAATTGCTCCGAAATTTGACAATATTTGGAGATTCGAAGTGAGCCCATATTTGTGGGCGTATTCAAGAAACAGCTCTAATTGGGAATTGAGAAACGGTTCACCGAATCCAGCGAATATTACTACGGTTCCCGGTGGGACCTGTTCAGCAATCAACTTGAAGGTCTCGAAATCCATCGTGCCTTTTTTGCGGGTATTGGTACCGAGTCCCGTAGGGCAAAATTTGCACTTGTGATTGCAATAATTGGTCATCTCAACGTTAATTACCATCAGTGAGCTTCTCACTCGGGACTTATGGGCCCTGCGAAACGTAAGCAGTCCGTTTACCACCTGTCCTCGAGCCTGCCTGAATATGGCTCCGCGAGACAGACCTGCGCTAAACCTCGATACAAAGTCAGTCAATGAGTAATGTTGGTTACCATAGAGAATTCTAGGCTCTCCAGCCATTTAGCTTCCTCCCAATGCTCCTGCAAAAAATCCCTTCTGAAATCCAGGGTCCATCTTTCCAAATCAACAGTGGGAAGTGAACTCCCAAAAAATATTTTTTATGAGACCTCTGAAAAAATGCGCGGCCCATGTTAATAGAATTCCTGAAACGATCCCAAATTCATCTTCTAACGGAAGTAAGCATGCCTGGCTTTCTTCAACCAGACCGCCCTAGTCGGAGTAGGTCATTTTAAACTCAGGAGTGACTTCATACACGTATTCTCTTAATCTTCCGGAATTACATCTATGACTTTTCCCACAGACCTGGATGATAAAATGAGCCGACCAGCGAATATTGCTCCGGCGAGATCAACTATTTGGAGTGATTCTGGATGATCGTTTATCTTGTCTGACAATTCGCAATTAATCCTTTTCTTCGGAGTTCATTACGAAACCAACAATTGTTTTCTATTCTGGAATACTGCTCTCCAGGATAACCCAGTGAGCCTCATAAATCTGATCCACTTCGTTGACCAGTTCTTCCGCCCCTGAGCCACTGAAGTTGTGCCATCGCTACATAAAGAGCATTTTGATAAGTGGCCGTGTGAGACATTCAGAGTGTCTATCTACGAAGATCGTCTATATGGTAATTTCGCCCCAAGATCTTCCTGATGGGATGCCAACCAACTATATGATACACATTTTCTCAGACCAACCGCCAAACCAGAGTATCCATCTGGGCCTAAATCCGGCCACTCATTCATCCACCATTCGATAGCTTTAAAACTTATACTAAAGATATCACAGCGTTAAACCTGTTTTGTCTTGCAAAAAACCCCTATTTTCAACTTAACGCCCGCCAGAATATCCTAATTTCAATCTATGTTAAAAATTGTCCCATGTCAAGCTGCCCCCAAACCTGTGATGAGGCTGGAAAAGCGGTAACTATTTTAATTGCGGTTTTTTTAATCTACAAGAAAAAGAGAAAACCTTGGGACTCATATCTCTGGCGGGGTTTTGACCTACTATATTACGAGAATCTCAAAGCTGTGTAGCATCCTTGGTGTCCACTATTGACGACTTATGCCTTTCTGACAAACCAAAGAGCCTTGTTTAAGCCACGTAATTGCTACCTCTCCAAGCAGTCACAGATTTTAGATCTTCGTTTCCATCCGCTTGCTAAATGACTGGTTTACTTCGGCTCGTGTCTTGAAAGGAACTTGCCATTTCTCCAAACCGGGAATTACATAACATTCCTCATGCATTTTCTGGTTGTGGGAGCTCTCATACGCAAACCCTTTGTTTTCGGTGCAAAATTTGCAATAGGGATAGAATGGCGTTTCTGAATCCATGGTTGATCTTATTCTGGAATATTCGTGTCCCCTCCAGATATTCAAGAAACCGTCTTCAAAAAATCCGAGTCTCTGTCTCCATGAATAGTAGCAGAACCTTATTGACCCGTCCGTATCAATTTGCACGAATCTCCATGGATACATACACCCCAATGCTCCTTTCCCCTTGGGTAAGAGCGACGGGATAACAAGGTCTATTCCGTACTGTTTCGCTCTCAGACGCGCTTCGCGAAAAACGTCCCCGGCTAACTTGCTGCAATTGTATACCGACTCTAAAAAATCAATTTCATTAGTTACATTGAGAAACTTAACTTCAACTTTGTAAATTCCGTGATCCGAGCATAACCTGAATATTTCGGGGAATTCCTCCAAATTGGATTTCATGATTACGTATCTGAGCCATACCCTGGGAAATTCGACAGCCTTCCTCATTTTTCTATCGGACAGATACTTCAGGTTTCTCATTATGGTATCAAAATTGGCTCCAACCCGAATCTTTTCCAGTGTCTCTTTCCTGGCCCCATCAAAAGAAATGCATAATTCATTGAGGCTTTGATCATCAACCACCCAATCAGCGACATTCGACGTGATCATCATACCGTTGCTGGTAATTGTGGTTCTGGTCTTAAAACTGGAAGCCATTGTGAGCGCTTCCCTAAGTCGGGGGTACAGGAACGGTTCTCCGCCCGAGCATATGAAAAGATTGAGAGCCTTAGGGAATAGTGTTGTTGCAATGCTTCGGTATAAATCGAAGTCCATCTGTTTTACATTTTTCAAAGAGCCGTAGGAAACGCAAAAGATGCATTTCAGGTTGCAAGCCTTTGTAAGTATGATATCTACATTCAAGGGCAAACTACGCAGCGTGGCTTTACGTGATATACCTTCATACAAATTCAAAGCTGAGTTAGCAAACGCTTTAGGGTTCGGCAGATACATATTACGTTTCCCCTTGTTCGAGCACGGAACCCTCATGTTAATTGCACAGAATTAAACGAGATGTTGCAGGTCTTGCCTTCCAAAAAGTGGGTCACAATGATACCCTTATTTTATAATGTTTTCCAATTTATTTTTGCCATGTTGAAACCCCTCAGTTGTTCACGCGCTGCTTCGCAAAAGGCAATAATTTTTAAAACACACTTTACTGATGGAAACCCTTTGTTCGCATATTCCTTTTTAAGTTTGTATCCACTTGTTCATCGTTCGGGTCTTACATTCGGAAAATATCCCGCAAACATTCTGTAAGGAAAGAAATAAAAGTTTCCATGATTCAGGATAACATTGTGTTTGGAAAAAATGCCGATCGATGCCCCAAGGTTAAAAGTTTCTAGTCCAACGGACGGCTACGGCGGGCATTTTGCGCAGATGGACTTGAACAGCGTTGTGCTGAGATATCTGTCGCCTCTATCCGGAAGTATGCAAACTACAGTCCCGCTATCCAGATTCCTTGCAGCCTGCACTGCTCCGTAAACCGCAGCGCCTGAACTCATTCCGACAAATATTCCCTGGGTCAGGGCAAGCCATCTCGTAGTATCGTAAGCCTGGTCGTCGTTAACAAAGATTATTTCATCTATTCTTGAGCGTTCATAAATTTTTGGAACTATGGCTTCCTTCATATTCTTGAGGCCCTGGATCGTGTGACCCTCAACCGGCTCAACTCCAACAATAATGATTTCGGGATTATATTCTTTCAGCCTTCTTGAAATACCCATCAACGTCCCGGTAGTGCCCATTCCAGCGACAAATATGTCAATATCGCCTTTTGTCTGTTCTATGATTTCTACTGCGGTAGTCATATAATGAGTTTCCCAGTTGTACCGATTCTCGAATTGATTGGGCATGAAATATTTTTCGGGATCAGATTCGTATATCTCATGAGCCCTTCTTATCGCGCCATCCGTCGCGGCGCATGACTCGGTAATTTCGAGTTCAGCGCCAAAGGCTTTCAGGGTATTTCGTCTTTCGAGGCTAACGCATCCCGGCAAAGTCAGCAAACACCTGTAACCCTTGCACGCCGCAACCATTGAAAGCCCTATTCCGGTATTGCCGGATGTAGGTTCAAGAATAATTTGTTCCTTGCTTATGGAATTTTCTTCTTCCGCTTTTCTGATCATATAAGCCGCAATCCTGTCCTTAATAGACCCACCCGGATTGTTGCCTTCAAGTTTTCCAAGGATGCGCACTCTGCTGTGGCAGTCCGGATTTTCGATCTCAACCAGAGGCGTGTTGCCTATCAAATCTAAAATACCCATCTTTACAACTCTCTAGGTAGCCTTTTCCAGGAATCCACTCCACAGAGGAATCCAGTCCAAGAAACTATAAACCAAAACAAGGAAATAATCCTGATATCATTGATCAGATGCCGTCGGGCCATTGCTAACAACGCCCGACATCATTTTTAACACGCCATAACACCATAAAGCAATAATTTTACATGTGGCCATAGCTGTCTTTTAAACTTGATTGTTTAGGGCGCATTGTTATATAATAAGTTTCATACCCGTTTATATGCCGGAGCCGTTGTTTATGAACCGCTTTTACGCCAAAAGCCACCGCAGGATATTTTTGTCTTCAGGTGTGCTAGCCTTCATTCTTCATTTATCGGTTTCCCAAGTTGTGTTCGCATCCTTCAACGTGAAGGAGGACGGTTTTTCTATATCCAACGCTCCTGGATACTGTTTTGCGATGGCAGCTTTTTCGAAGTGGTACTATCTGAACAAACAAACTGAAGCGCCGTTGAGAAAAACCCTGAACAAGCAGACCCAGACGCGAATCGCCAAAGAGCTTCAGGAATTTTACAGCAAGAATCTCATCAAAGTCCAAGCCGACAATTGTAACAGGAATCACGGCGAACAGTCATCATCTTTCCGTAAATTTGTTGTTGGGTTATCGGCTGGAGAGCCTCGAATAGTGTTGTTAATGAACAAAGGGTCTTCGGGGGCGGTGCTGCACGCTGTTTTGGCCTACGCCTGGATTCCGGACAGAAACATCCTGAAAATTTATGATCCGAATTATATTCATGAGGAGCGATTCCTGGAGCTTGACAAGAATACTTACACCTCACTGGACATAACCTATCATGCCATTTGTTTCCCGGAGGTTCTAGAATATCACCCCGGCCTGATTACAAAAATGGAATATCTCTACGCCTACCATACCGGGACTCGTCGAACTTCCGCCGGACCTATTGCCAATCCCGAGTATCGAAGAGCTTCAGCGCGAACTGTTTCAACCGACAGATAAATCAGAACCCAAAAGCAATGCCTGCCGACAGCCCAGTGAAACTGAACATCCATTCGTTGTTCAATTCCTGATTGTCCTCTACACTCTGTGTCATTCTGTTGGAAACACTGAAACTAATATTGATATCCGGATAAATTTCCCAGTTTGCTGAAGCCTTTAACAAGGTGACAAAGCCTCGAGTGATCAGACTCATTGCCTCGAACTGCCACCTGAAATCCAGCCCATGAGGGGCCAGAAATCTCGTTTCCACTCCCAGGGTTGGATAAGTAATATCAAGCCTGCGAGAATTGGACAAAAAATCACCTTCTTCAGTCGCGCTATTCAAGGTGGCCCCGAAACGCACATGGTTGAGACCGAATCCTGGCGATATTCTTAAAGCCCCGTCTTCATAAACCCTGTAACAATAAAATAGTCTAAGCCAGTTAAAATCAATCTTGGAATCTATTAATGTCCCGGTGGAATAAAGCCGGTTATGAAACAGAAAATCACGCGTAATTCTTCGAAGCCCGGACGGCATGAACATGGTATATTCAAGATTGAAGAAGTGATCATCAAAAACCGTTCCGTCCAGAGTCAGCGTAACCGCCTCAGTCTGAGAAATCCCGAGGTCTGAATAGGCGTCTATCTTGGAACCGGACCCGGGCCTTCCCCCGGCGGGAACCAAAAACTCACCAGACACAAAATAATAACCCCAGTCGAGACCCGTGAAAAAACGGGAAGACGGAAACAACCTGAAGGAATCCTCCGCGTTCACTTCGCCACTGGCGCCGGCAATTAGCATAGCAATCAGCAACAAAGACATTCCCTGTTTTCTGGCAAACACCATGACCCTTGTTACCTCTCGGCATACTCGTAATGTCATAACGCGTTATATACTTATAATCACTCACCCTCAACAAATATTTCCGAACGTCTCATTTGAACAAAGTGAAGCAGATCAAAAAAAAAGACCGAATGGTCATATACCATCGGTCTTGAGCGTAGTTTTCGGAAGCGCACTCTGGACGAAGCCCGCGCTTCCTTCACCTTTTCCACAAAGCGTTGTCCCGCTCTCCTCTTTTCAAACCAAACCTGATCAATCTAAACATATTGGGGGAATCAAAAATCATCACAGGAACACAATAGAAACAGGAAGTGCGCGAAAAAAGGGCAGGCCTCCTAGGCCTCGCCCATCACGCTAATATTGGGTCTAATTCCGGTATTTTCCAATTTAAGCTCTTCTATTATTGAAGCAATTTCTGCATGTAATATTTCTAGCTGCCAGTTAAAATAAATATCCTCACCAAAATCTCTGAGAAGCTGTTTTTGGGCTTTTATGTAGTCCTTCGCCTGAACGGCTCCGCTAAAAACGTGTATTGGATTGATGAGAGTAGCAATGACTTCTTCCTGGCGCTCTTCTTTATTTTCCAGCTTGTCGAATTTTCGGCTCATGCTGCCTTCCTTATAATTATTCATGGCAAGAAATAGTGCAACGAGGGCGCCAAACGACATACACCGACTTCTCCCTAACAAAACAGGCTGTTATGAATAGCCATAAAACAGGAAATACTATTATCTGTACAATATCCGACATATACTGATATTTCGCGCGAAAATAGCGTAATATGACTAGTGACTTAAGTGTGTGTACCAAATCCGTCATATACGCCGCGTTCCGCGCGAAGTTCCCACTCACAGATTATTTGACGACTCAACCTGTCTAATTTATAATGACTGCCATGAAACTGAAAAGTTCTTAAGTTTTAAACATGTAGTTTATTAATGGAGGCCGATCCATGATGCCTGGTCCGTGGGAACTAATTTTAATTCTGTTGATTGTTGTAATGATTTTTGGGGCAAAAAGAATCCCGGAAATCATGGGCGGTCTTGGTAAGGGAATAAAATCTTTCAAGAAAAGTATGGATACTGATGACACGCCCGAGCCTGCGCCATCAGCGCCGAAGGCGGAAGCCCCCAAAGAGAAGACAGAAGTAAAATAACGCGCTTATTTTCTGACCGTTTTTGTCCTCATAGGCTATTCCCAAGCGTCTAATGTTTTTTTCATCAGTCCCACAACATGGTTCACATGAAAAAAAAAGATTCTGATGGCGCTAAGAGAAGTTCGTCTTCATCGATATACCTGTTTTATGGTGACGAATATCTGGTGAAAAATGCGGCGCGCGATTTTTGCGCTAACCTGACAGGAAAGAACGAAGAAGATGCCGCCTTTGTTGTCTTCGATGGAGTTTCGCTGGATTATGGACGCCTTGTAAACGAGGTGTCCACGCCTTCCCTGTTTTGCCCGAAAAAAGTTATCTTGATCGATCAAGCCAGCTTTTTTGTTGGCAGGAGCAATGTTGACAAGCTTGTTAACAAGACCTGCGAATCATGGAGAGCCGGTGAGAAAAAATCATCCCTCAGAAGTTTTGCACAGCTCCTTGCATTAGCTAATATTCAACCGCAAACTTTTGAACATGACGCCTCTTTTGTTGAGGACCTGGCAAGCTCACCGTTATCTGACAGAGACAAACAAACTCTCTCAGAAATAGCGGGTTCCATTTCGGCCGACAGTTTGCCCAATCGTCACATGCAGGACGACTCTGTTGTGCTCAAACTGATCAGCTCCCCACTTCCCCCTGGCGTCACTCTGGTCTGCACAGCCACTGTTGTCGATAAGAAGCAACAAATTTACAAGGCCTTGGAAAAGTATGGAAACGTAACTGAACTCGCTCCTGTCCAGGAGAAATACAGCGCGGGACTTCAAAGAAATTATTTTTCTAAACTGGTGAATGATTTTCTTGCCCGGCACGGGAAAAAAATAGCGCCTGAAGCCTTGAACAAGATGTACGATCGTTCCGGAAAGGACATCAGGCGAATTCATTCCGAATTAGGCAAGATGATAGCGTTTATTGGTGACCGCGCCCAAATTACTGTTAAAGACGTAGAGGATCTTTTCCTTGATTTTCATGAACCGATGTTTTTTGATCTGCTTTCTGTACTCAGAACCTCAGACCCGGTAAAATGTCTGCCAGCGCTTCATGATAACCTCAAACTCGTATCACATCCACTTCAGACTCTTGCAGCAATAACATCGGAATTCAGAAAAATCATTGTGGCCAGAGAAATGCTTTTCACTGTCCTGAGAAAGGAATGGAGATCTAACCTCACCTATGATCAGTTTGTCCAGGTTATGACGAATGTTCGTTCCACCCAGATTCGAGGTCCCAAGAAATCGAAATTCGATCTCTTGTCGATGAAGGATTACCCGCTCTACCTATTGCTCAAAAACGCCCAGAACTACACGATGGATAGACTGACAGCGATACTGGAGGCCATTCTGGAGGCAGAAACGCTTATGAAATCCACCCGGATTGGTTCGATAAGTCCCGACAGCGTCATGCAGGATCTTGTGCTAAAAATTTGCCGCCCAAGCCAAGAGAAATCCCCCCCATGACCATTCGCATGGAACGCCTCTGATCTGCCTGGACATACGCGACAAATATCACATCAAGCAGGCCCCAAGCCCCCTGGCGCACTTACTTTTGCGCAATGAAAGTAGGCGCATTTTTCGCTGTCTTGCCTTTCAAATGTTTATGGTAATATTCATACGTCATAGGACGCCCGCTTCCCAAAGCCATGCTTTGAATCACCTCCCCAACAAAAATCGTATGCGTTCCAACTCCAAGATAATTAACTACATTGCATTCCAAAACGCCTAACGCATGTTCCGTTACAAGCGGACACCCCGTCACACCCTCTATATAGGTAGTGTTCGCAAGCTTATCGATGTCTCTTCCGGACTTGAATCCAAAAAGCCCTATAAATATCATCGGAGCGTCCTCCGACAATACTGAAACTCCGAAAACCCCACTCTTGAGGATGTAATCGTGAGTCAGATTTTTCCTGTTAACTATTACCGCAAATTTGGGTGGTTCCGAAGTGACCTGCAATACCGTATTAACTATCTGGCCATTTCCTTTCTCTCCGTCCTTTGACGTAACCACGTATAGCCCATAACTGATTTCCCTGAATACATCGTGAGACAAGACTACCGACATGTTTTTTCCTTTCGTACTGCTTCAGATTTGAAAACCTGTTATACAACCGGCGCCTCTTTACAAACAATTTCAACGAACAAAAATCTTGTGAAAGCGTGAGCAATGCAAATTTGACAAGGCAAAGACCTTACACAGGATTTGGGGATATTTAAACCGGTTTCCTGCCAAAATTCTCCCCATATAGCGCCTGATGTCCAAAAAGCGCCGCGCTCGCAAGGTCATACCTATAAAATAATGGCGTTGTAAAATTATTATGATATAAAAATAGGAGCTTTTATTGTCATATCAAGATCGGTTGAACCTTTCCTGAATAAAAGCATTTTTTTTGTACATCATTAACGATTTTTTAAGACGGAGCTTCTTAATGTCTTTTATGCCCACTTTTTCTTCACTGGACCAGCTTGCCGACATTCAGCTTGATGGATTGAAATGGACAGTTGATCACGCTTACAAGGGATCGGCTTTTTATCGAAACAAACTCGACGCTGCAGGCATAACGCCTTCCGACATACAGTCAGTTGATGATCTGAAATATCTTCCTTTAACTACATCACAAGATTTGTCCGATGACTATCCCTTTCCACTATTATCGACACCCATGTCAGAGGTGGTACGGATACATGCGTCTTCTGGAACGACCGGAAAACGGAAGGTTCTGTGTTACACCCGAAAAGACATAGAGGACTGGACCAATTTTTTTGCACGCTGCTACGAGATGGCCGAATTGACTCATGAGGATCGGGTGCAAATATGCGTGGGTTATGGGGTTTGGACGGCCGGTGTGAGTTTTCAGGCGGGTTGCGAGAAATTCGGGGCAATGGCGATACCTGCAGGCCCAGGCAATCTCGAAATGCAGATGGAATTTCTGGTGGATTTCAAAACCACGGTGATGTGTTGCACGGCTTCAATGGGACTTCTGCTTGCTGAAGAAGTTGAGAGACGCGGGTTACGGGACAGGATACATCTAAAGAAAATGATATATGGTTCAGAACGATCGTCAGACGCGATGCGATCCCGAATCCGAAAGCTGCTAAATTTATCGGACATGTATGACATCCCTGGCATGACCGAACTTTACGGTCCAGGCACAGGACTGGAGTGTAGGGCTCACGACGGGATACATTATTGGGCCGATTATTATATTCTGGAAATATTGAACCCCGAAACCCTCGAGCCCGTTGCTGACGGCGAGGTAGGGGAAATGGTCATCACCACCTTGCGCAAAGAGGCTGCCCCCCTAATCAGATATAGAACTCGGGACTTAACGGCCATGAAAAAAGGCATGTGTTCCTGTGGTTCACTGTTGCCGCGGCATGACCGCATACTTGGAAGATCCGATGACATGTTCATTGTCAAGGCTGTGAACGTATACCCCGGCCAGATTGACAGCGCGCTTGGCCTGGTTAACGGCATTGGTTGCGAATATCAGGTTGTTGTTGATCGAGTGGATGGAAAGGACGTAATGCGTCTCAGAGTTGAATGCGCTCAGGGGGAGGACTCATCGCTGATGTCTGACAAGGCGCGTGTGGTAAAAGACACGATCAGACGCAAAATCCTTGTAACCCCGGACGTGGAAATTGTCCCGTACGGGACCTTGCCGAGAAGTGAGCGAAAAACCAAACGAGTTATTGATAATCGCGAGAACTAAATTCGCTCCTGTTATGACTTGTCAGGCGCCACATTGGGCCTTTTGGAGTTATCTATATGATAACCTGCTGCTTTTCGATTCGCGCGCCATAAAAATGTTGTGTTTTTTGATGTTTTCAATGATAATTGGGAGTCTATGCTAATATGAGAAGCCCTCAGGAGGATAAATGGGTTCCAAGAAGAAAGAAAAAGACGAAAAAAAAGAAAAACCGCTGGAAAACTGGACAATAAAGGAATTGCGCGAAGAAGCGCTAAAAATACCTAACGTTCAGGGTGTTCATGGAATGAACAAGCAGGAAATCATGGAGGCCCTGAGAATCGAAAAAGGTCTACCCGCTCTAGAAAAGAAGACGACCGCTACGATCAGGCAAAACAAAGAGAAGGCCAAAGCCCTGATGGCCAAGCGTGACGAGGAGAGAGGCGCCGGCGCTTCAAGAACTCGTCTGAACATACTCAGAAAGAAGATCTCAAAGATAAAAAAGAAAACCCGTTTGGGATAATTTTTCATATTTTAGACTAACTATTGACATTTTTAACTATTTTACTATGTTGACGACGCACGGACATAGCAATTTTTCTTATTTTTGCAAAGTCCATTTGTTAACATTTTAGTTGAGCCGTGTGTCGTCAGTAATGAAAACGTTCCCGCCTCTTGAGTTCCCAGAAAGCCATGATGGCAAGAAACAGGCCTAATTTGCCGCATCCCAAGCCGTTTCGCCAAAAGAGATTTGTCCTTGCATTCATATTTGGCCTTATTGCCATAATCAGTCTTGCCACAGGTTTTTTTATCGGAACCAGATATCTGATTCAGGGCCCTTACTTAAAAAAGATCCTGACATCAAGGATTCAAAGTCAACTTTCCATCCCTGTATCCATAGAACAACTCTCTTTCAAATGGACTTCCATCGCTTCCGCCTTAATCGAAGGCGCCGGACTGCAAATCGGTAATGCGAACAAAGACCCTGTTCAAATTCATGTGGCAAGAATCGAAATGTCACTGGATTTTCAGGGCGCCATATTTGGCAATCTGGAAATTGGTTTTTTAAACATCAGCAGTCCAAAGATCATTTTGGATTCACATTCTGTGAAGTCCTATATTCCGCAATTGCCTTCAGACAAAAGACCCTACATTTTTTTGAACCCCCTGGTAAAATCGATAAGGATCAAAGACGCGTCCATTCTTGAAAAAAGAAATGGCGCTGGAATAAATCATGCCGAAACCCTCTTTTCAAAAATCGAATTTAGCGCCGGCAATCTATCAAGAATGGGTTTGGAGCGTTTTGAAGCGCAAGGTCTGTCTCACGATGGCTCAAGAACCGGCAGACTGGAGCTTTCCGGAACTTTTGAAACCTTCGAAGGCATGGAAGACAGTGAAAAGAAACATTCTTCCATCAAATTCAGGCTGCTTGATTACCCCACTTATGCGCTATCACACCTTATCAACAGTTTCTATCCCGAAATACCGATCCTGCATGCTACTACAAACGCTCACATCCAGGTTACCGGTAGCTGGGAGTCGTGGAAAGCTCTAGGATCGGTTGAAGTAACCAATTTTTCCCAGTTGTTGACCAGGCCAAACAACAAAATCATTCCTGAGAGAATATCGGCTAGTATAGAAGGCTATAAAAAAGCAGACCGTGTAGTTATTTCCATTCCCTCGATGATTGCCCCAGGAATCGAGGCGTCTATAGAAACTCATTTGGCGCATCTTGGTTCCGGGAATGCTTCGGTTACCATAAATGTCCGTAAAGCCGACCTTAACCTTGACGAGGTTGTAAAAATAGCGCCGCTGAAGCTGTTAAATCCAGCAGATCGAGAGCGAGTCCTGAAAGCGGGGTTAAGAGGCAAAATCAAGATACTGTCAGCCTCATGGAATTACAGACTTGACGCGAAACAACGACCAAAACATTTTTGGTCAGACGTCGTCCTGGACGCCTCTTTCAATCAGGTCACAGCTTTTGTGCCGGGTCTTGACACACCTATTGAAAACACGAGTGGCGCCCTGCGTTTCAACTCGGATGAGGTTTTGTTCAAGGGCATCAATGTCACAATCGGAAGCTCTCCAATAGTTATGAATGGGTGGATAAACAATTTATCCACCAAACCCAAAATGGACCTTTTCGTCTCTATGAAGGCACAGGCCGCTGATCTGCAAAACCTTGTTGCCGGCAGGTCTCTGGGTGAAAAATTCGATAGCGCTCTCAAATGGGTGCAGGAACCTGGCGGTGTGGTATCTGTAACCATGGACCTCAAAGGGGATTTGGAAAAACCCTCCATGAAGGGACAGATAGATTTTGACGATTTTCATTTCAAAACAGACACCCTTGGTCTGCCAGTTCGAAAGGTATCAGGAAGTCTCAGGTTCCGGCCTTCATCCATATCGACATCAGCGATCAAAGGCTTTATTGGAGAAAGTCCTTTTGAGTTAAAAGGAGCTCTGACAGACAAAGAATCTCACGCCAACTTTGAGATGAAGTTTAACGCAAGTGATTTTAAAAAGATGAGCGCCATCGGGCCTGGATGGTCCATGACGGGTGTAGCTCCGTTGACCGTAAATATGAAGGGGCGTTATCCTGATATTAACTTCTCCGGCGCCATGGACTTGAAGAATCTCATAATTATCAAGGATTCGTGGATAAAAAAGCCGACCGGGGTTCCGCTGGACCTCGAATTTTCAGGATTCAGGAATTCTGAGGGATTTTCAGTGGATGACGCCTATCTCGTATCGGATTCGAGCCGGATTTCAGCCAGAGCCCAATTCAGGGAAGATGGCCGGATAGCCGCTACAATAAATTTACCACCAAAGGGGATTCCAACTTCTCAACTCACCTGGATTGCGGACCCTATCCTGGAACTTCAGCCCGGCGGACGTATAGAGGGCGATGTCAACATCAGGAAGGACAAAAATCAGGATACGAATGTTGAAGCAAATTTTATTCTGAATCATGTTTCCCTACGCCTGCCCCGAGCCAGAAAAAGAACCGACGGCATGACAGGAACCATCCAGATCAAAGGAAAATCACTTCAATTAATTATTGAGCGCTCAAAGACC
>CAITZA010000420.1 GCA_903896745.1 uncultured Desulfomonile sp.
ACGGTTGAATATCGACCGTCAGACGGAACTGCTCGCTTCAGCCATGAATGTTTGTCCGAGCAGCCTGTTCACCATTGACGGGCCCCTCATGCCATTGCCGGCCGTCGAACTTGATTGCGGCAAACTTGAGGCGACAGCGCTGCGGAATAGGCCGGAAGCCTATCAGGCGGACCTCACGTTCATCAACTCGCTGGCGGATCACAAAAGGCTTCTGGTGAAGTATTTCCCGAGAGTTGAGGGATTCTTCGGGTATTTCAGGGATGAGAACCACTTCCTTCTCAACAAGAACTGGGTGGATGGCGGAATTACCGCAACGTGGGATCTGCTTGATTTCACCACAAATTTTCTGGAACGCGACGCGGCCCAGAACAAGATAGCCAAGACCGATCGAGAGAGGGCCGCAATTTCCATGGGCATACTGACTCAGGTCAAGTTGAAGTCTCTCGAAGTGGTCAGGGCAATGGAAAAATTCTCCAAAACGTCCACTGTACTGTTTCAGGCGAAGGAGGCTTTGCGGATTTCGACTGCTACGGAGGAGGTCAGGGAGAAAAAAGCGGCGGCTCAAGTCATCAGGATTGCGCGGCAAAAGGATCAGTGCAACCTGCTTCAGGCTGAAATTGATCGCCTGATGGCGGTTGGCGAATGCCATAGCGCCATTTCCGAGCTTGACACCGCGGTTGGAACGAACTACCCCGTAAGCATGAGCCTGAATCCCTTAACGGTTGAAAACAGCCAGCCACCCGGCCCGCCCGAAAAAACATCCATAGCAAACCGATTTGCTGGTCTCCTCAGCAGGATGTCCCCGTTCTGATCACGGGCCCAATATGTTAACCTGGCCTCAGAATAAACTGGGGGATTGAAGCTGACAGCATACCAATATGGTTGACTAACTTCCCGTAATAGAAGATTATCCCTATATAATTGTATGTTCGGACACTTTAGTATTGTTTCCGGCTGAATCCAGTTTCCGTCGTGGACGTATCGGGTTTACCCGGACAAAAAGCAATTCGCCTGAATTAGGTTTTTTACTGGTATTTTATATGCTTGGGCGATGAGAAATAATGACGGAAGAAATAACTCCAAAACTCCGACCTGACCTCCTTGCTCATGTCCACACGGAACCTGACGGATCAAGCTCATTCGTATTGGAAGATCCGGTAGGAAACAAATTTTTTAGGGTTTCATCCTATGAATATGATCTTCTGTCGATACTGGACGGGCGGTTGACACTGGCGCAGGCGGTGGATGAATTACGATTGCTCGGCAGACACTACACAATGGATTTTGCCAGGAAGTTGGTGGAGCAGTTCTCCATGGCGGGGCTACTGCTGGGGACGGGTTACAGTTCGTCCACGTTCCAGACCGCGTTTCGGAGTCGGATGTCGCAGCAGAAAAAGCAGCGTCTTGCGTTCAAACTTTATTTCATGTACTTACCGCTTTTTAATCCGGACCGTTTTCTTGAGAAAACCATTTGGATATGGCGTCTTATAGCTAACAGATATACTTTTTTTGTTTTCCTGGCGCTTGTCCCCGGGGCCATGTATCTGCTATTGACGGGTTTCCACAGAATCGAAAACCAGTTTCTATTTTTTTTTAATGATTTCAATTTGCTGGTGTTATGGCTGGCCATTGCCGCAGTCAAGCTGGTTCACGAACTGGCTCACGCTTACACCGCCAAGAGCTATGGTTTACATGTTCCGGAAATGGGTGTGGCCCTGTTGATATTTTTCCCGTGCCTGTACTGCAACACTACAGCGGCATGGCGCCTGGCCAATCGAAAACAGCGGATGGGGATTGCCCTCGCTGGTATGATAGCCGAGGCGGTAATTGCAGTCATCTGCTCTTACGTCTGGTATTTCTCAAAACCGGGGCTCGTTAATTCACTTGCCTTTCACCTCACCGTTATTTCTTTGTTGTCATCAATCCTGTTTAATTCCAATCCCTTGATTAAATTCGATGGATACTATGTCCTTACTGACCTGTTGCACATTGTCAATCTCCAGGCAAAAGCTAACAATGCCCTGAAGTTCCTGTTTCAGAACAGGGCGCTGGGCATGGAGAGCGTGAGCATGCCTCACGGGACCGGCCGTGATCATCTCATATTCGTTATTTACGGTGTGTTGGCTTTCCTTTACAGGTTTATTCTCTATGGAGGAATTGTTTCCGGAGTATATTACAAATTTGACAAGACTCTCGGTGTCGTCCTCGGGGGGCTTGCGCTAGGGCTTTTCATCATACGTCCCGTGGCAAAGTCCCTGGAGAACCTTGTCAAACGGAGGCGGGAAATAAACTTCCGACCGAAAGGTGTCGTATTCGTCGTCTGTATCCTCGCCGCGCTGACGTATCTGCTGACACAGCCGATCTCTGAGAAATCTGTGTATCCGTGCTATGTCGATTCTGCAATGTCCAGGAAACTGGTTATAGCCGCGGAGGCGCCGGTGAAGGAGGTTCTTGTGATGCAGAATGACGTTGTCAGGCAGTCATCCCCTCTATTCAGGCTGGACGGTGAACGACTGGAATTCAACCTGAGGGAAAAGGAGACGCAGGTCAGTCTTGTAAAGAGAGAAATATCGATAATAGAAAATGACGAGAAGGGGCGCTCACGCGTTGCGGTAAAATTCATAGAGCTGTCACAGACGGAGGACGCAGTTTCCAGGATTCAGGAGCAACTTCAGGGTATTGAGACGGTAGCGCCTTTCGACGGCGCGATAACCCGCCTGTCATCAGATCTTCAACCGGGGGCGGAGCCGGGCAAAGGTGTTGAGGTTGGAGAGATATCCAGCCGGAAAATATGCGAGGTTGTAGGAATAGCCCCGGAGGGTGACGTTTCGTCACTACAGGTCGGCGCTCCGATTATGGTCTGGTTCCCGGTGGGAACCGGGGTGTCCTATCGGTTATCGGTCAGGGAAATAAACGCATTCAAGGCCGAGGATCTGGAGGGGTCTCCACTATCGAGCAGATTCGGGGGCGAAATTGCTACGACGCCTGCAGAGGAAACATCCAGGGATGCGCCTCTGGAACCGCAATACCTCTGCAAAATGGATTTTGATAACACCGATCTCATTCCTCTTGGAATGACCGGTCGAATGGTAGTTGAGAAACCTCCCAGGAGTCTTCTGAAAAGACTTCTGGATATTGTTTATAAAACTTTTAATCGCGAAATAATATTCTGATCATATAATGAGAATGCATTCAGCATTTGGGAAACATCCCGTGTAACAGGTAATTCGCAGGGAGAGCATAAAATTGAATAACGTTGACTCTAATGTCGGGGATAGGAACGCTGTAATCGCCGATTCGGTCCAGCGCGCCCTGGCCACTGGTATAGAGCTTTCCAAACGGGCTGTGCGGGCCAGGAATCTTACAGAATTGCAGTTCATACTGGTTAATGACACACGTGCGCTTGTCGAATTTGACAGAGCGTCTCTCATAACTCATTTTCATGGACGGTCTTCGCTGGACGCTACCAACAACCAACCTGAGCTTGAAGCCAAATCAAGATTCGTAGAGAGAATGAACCGGCTGGCTCCGGGTCTGAAGGATGTCGATAGGGCGCTGGTCATTCCAGGCAGGGCTGAACAAATTCAGGGGGTATCGCCGGAAACAGGCGCCCTGATAAATGAATACATCGACTACTCACAAACCTCCTGTCTTTTAATAGTACCATTTGCGGTTCATACACAGGTTATCGGGCATCTGGTCATGGAGTACTTCGATAATCGCGCTCCAAATCAGGCGCCGTTGCTGACTTTGCTAAATATGACGCCTTTCCTGTCTATGGCGCTGGCGGAGAACAAAGCTCTCTCCTCTGACGAAAAGACGGAGCGGGCTTTCAGGAATGCCATCTCAACCCAACGGGTAACGCGTGACAAATCCAGGTTCGGCCTGAAACTCAAGATTGGCCTGGCCGCCACCATTGCGTTGGTCATAGCCCTGGTTATACCCGTAACTATCGTTATAGGCGGAAGAGCCGAACTCACACCACATTTCGAATACGCCGCTTTCGTTCAGATGGATGGGATCATCGACAAGATCATGATAAAGGAAGGTGATTCCGTTAGGAAGGATCAGACGCTTGCGGAACTTGACCCAAAGGAAAACGAATATCGTATCAGAGAAGCTCTCAGGCTTTTGGAAAGCTACAAAACCGAAGGCGCCATCCTTCGTAATCTTGGGGCCGAGACTCCGGCTAAAATCGCAGAGAGCCAACTCATTGCTATAAAGGCACTAAGAGCCCAGCAGGAGGTTGATTTCCTGACCTGGCAAAGCAGGTACCTTCAGGTCAGGTCTCCGGTCGATGGCATTGTGCTGACACGCAAGGTTGAAAGCCTTATAGGCAGGAAATTCAGGTCCGGCGAGCCATTCTGCCGCATAGCGCCTCACGATGCGCTCTATGTAGATGTCTTCGTGCGGGAAAGTGATGTCAATTTTGTTAAGGTCGGTTGTAAGGGCGAGGTTTATCTAAACTTTCAACCGGACAGGGCATACGGGATTCAGGTCAGGAGTATCGCCCCAAAGTCGGAGAGCGTGCCAGGATTGGGGGGAGTATTCCGGATCAGAGCCGAACTCCTTGCCAGCCCACCCGGACTCAGACCCGGCATGATGGGGGTCGCCCATATTGACACGGAAAAGGCCAGCTTATACTACGCGCTTACCAGGCGAATC
>CAITZA010000421.1 GCA_903896745.1 uncultured Desulfomonile sp.
CGGTAACCTTTCATTCAATTCTAACGAAGATGATCTCAGAAATCTTTTTGGACAGTATGGAGAAGTCGAAACTGTCAAGATAATCATGGATCAGTTCACGGGGAAGTCTCGCGGTTTTGGTTTTGTAGAAATGAAGGATCGTGAAGAGGGATTGGTAGCCGTCAAGGAACTGGATTCCAGGGAAGTAGGTGGCCGGGCCCTCAAAGTAAACGAAGCAAAGCCCAAGACCTCTGGAGGCGGTGGTCGTAGAGATGACAGGGGTGGCGGACGAAGGGACAACCGGGGCGGTGGTTCACGCTGGTAAAACCTGCCTGTAAAACAAGTTAACAAATCTTTCAGAAAACCAAACAGGGGCTTGATTCGTCAGGCTCCTGTTTTTTAATCCGTAATGTTCGATTCTGTTTCCTTTTTCACATCTGGTGACTCAAGCTCTCCCATAAAAAGTTATATCGTTTCAAGGTGTTGTCATTTTTTATCGCTATTGCCGGAGCCTTCTTGCTCCCGACAATTGGTCTCCTCGAATGAGGGGCCTGAATGCGCGTCTTCAGCCTTGAAGCGAAACGCTTTTCACTAACTTGGAATTTGAAAAAATATACCGTCATATGGAAAACCTGGAAAGCGGAATTTATCCTGAGACAATCATGATACTACTAACGCTCAAATCGGTGTGGATCGGGTTTGAAACACAAGGGTTGGAGGATTATTCGAGGCTCAATGTCCTTGCTCTGCCTTTTAGGGGACATTTACTACAATTGAGGGAAAAAGGTTGCGCCTCCTCCGGCCTGGCTACAGGCAATAGAAACGGTATTAAATTCTAGGGCGGTTAGATTACGGTTGCATCTCCACGAAGTTTTATGAAATGTACATACGAAATGTGGCTTCGGTCAATTTGCGATAACTCAAACAAATTAGGAGAACCATAATGCTGCTAAACCCCAAGAAATTTGTCAGCGCATGCCCTGATGAAGCATCAAGGGAGGTTATGGCTAAAACCATAAACTTCTTTGAAACCAAGGGAAAAGGGCGTCTAAAAAAAGATGATCACGAGCGAGTCTGGTACGCTGATTTCCTGGAATTTGTCAAGAAAGAGAACATCTTTGCGGCTTTACTCACGCCATCAGCGTATGGCTCGGGAGATCCGGATTATCGCTGGGATACCTGGCGAAACTGCGAGTTCAATGAAATCCTGGCTTTTTACGCTCTTCATTACTGGTACACGTGGCAGGTATCTATTCTGGGTCTGGGGCCCATCTGGATGAGCCAGAATGAAGAGATCAAGAAAAAAACAGCCGAACTCCTTCGGGAGGGCGGCATTTTTGCTTTTGGCCTGTCCGAAAAACAGCATGGCGCCGACATTTACTCTACAGAGATGTTGTTGAGTCCTCATGGCGATGGGATGTATCTTGCCAACGGCAGAAAATACTACATAGGAAACGCAAACAAGGCCGCCCTGGTTTCGACTCTGGGCAAATTCTCTGATTCCGGCGAATTTGTTTTCTTTGTGGTGGGTTCCACACATGGGAAATATGAATGTGTCAGGAATCTTGTA
>CAITZA010000422.1 GCA_903896745.1 uncultured Desulfomonile sp.
GCCAGATCTGCGGAATTGTTCTCCAACACCTGATTAAAATGAACGCTGGCTTCGGAAAACTTCTTTCCGTAATATAGCCCAACGCCGCTTTCAAATGCAGTTTTCGTATTCTCTTTATGTTCAGCAAGACCGACAGGGTCACCCTCAAAAATTTCGTACACAGTTACGGGATATTCTCTTCCTTTCACCAGAACCTTGTCCATAAAACGATACCTGTATCGATCAGGCGCTTCCACCCCAGAAAGAGTATCTTCGCTTAAACTGATATAAGATCCGTACATTCTGTTGAGGCCCTCAATCCTTGCGGCAAGGTTCACTGCGTCGGCCACCACTGCTCCCTGCATACGATCTTCACTTCCTATGACACCTAGCATCAGTTCGTCACAGTGCAGCCCTATTCCAATTTCGATGGCTTCAAACCCATCTTCTTCACGTTCCCTGTTGTATGAATTTACTGCCGCTTGCATCATAACCGCTGCCTTTACCGCATCATCCGGGGCGCTTGGAAAAAGGGCCATCACGCCGTCTCCGTAATATTGATCTATGAATCCGTTGCAGTCTTTTATTATTGGGCTCACTCGCCTGAGGTAGGCGTTGATGAAGCTGAAAGCTTCCTGGGGACTCATCTTTTCCAGTAGGGTGGTCCATCTACGTATATCCGCAAACATGACTGTCATTTTTCTGCTAACCTGGTCTCCCAGGTTGATCTCCAGGATACTTCCCTTCTCAAGTAAATCGATGAACTCCCGAGGAACAAATCGTTCATAAATGTGGTTCAGGGAGGCCAACTCTGCAGTTCGTTGCTTTACCCTTTCTTCCAGCGCTTCGTTGTAAAGACTTAACTGCGCATTCTTTTCAGCGAGGCTCTTTTCCAGACGACTAATGGTGACATGCGTGTTCACTCTCACTTGAACTTCCTCAGGTTGAAAGGGCTTGGAAATGTAATCCACAGCCCCGGCGGCGAACCCCCTTAATTTACTGCTAGTGTCGTCCAGTGCAGACAGAAAGATGACAGGGATGTCTCGAGTCTTTGGATCAGATTTAAGACGGGAGCAGACCTCGAACCCGTCCATCCCCGGCATCATGATGTCTAGAAGGATCAGATCGGGCCTTGGATCCGCTAACGCGATTCTTAGAGCCTTCTCCCCATTGATGGCCGCCACAATGGCGTATTGGTCCTTCAATGTTCCCATGAGGATCTGAATGTTTTCCGGAGTATCATCCACAATAAGAACTTTTGATTTTTTGTCAGTCTCTACCATCCTGTAGTCTCCTTATTGTCCACGTCCGCTTGAAGTCAAGGCAGTGTTTTTGTCTCCAAGAAACATTAGATAAAATTCAAGATGCCGGAAAGTCATTCAATACCAATCCGGTAGAGCGCCCTGGATCGTTCGCTCAGAAAATCCTTATCTCCAGGACGGAGAAATCATCTTCAAGGTTTTCTGAGAAAGAGACCCGCTGCACATGCTGCCACAAATTGTCCAGGGTGGGTTTTTCAATAGCTGCTGACTCCCGGAGATAATCCTTGAGACCGTCAAATCCCCAATAGGCTCCATTTTCATCCATGATCTCATAGACGCCATCGCTAAAGATACAGAGTCTTGCGCCTGGGTTGATTTCAACCTGATCGACCTTAAAATCAGTGGGCCCCAGACCTATAATCAGGTTTTCCGTACACAATTCCAGAACTCCTGGCATTTCTCCAGAGACCTGATCGATCAGGAGCGCGGCCGGATGCCCCCCACTTGAGTATGCCAACAGGCGAGATTTTCGATTATATACTCCGTACCAGATAGTAAAAAACATGTCACGGTGACATTCCATGGGAAAAACCTTGTTGAGTCCAGCAAGAACCTGCTCCGGACTCCTAAAATCTGTATCTGGAAGATTCCCGGAACGTAGAACATTCAGCACAGACACTGAATGAAGCGCTGCCCCCACTCCGTGTCCGCATACATCAAGAAGGTAAATGGCGAACGAATCTTCATCCAGCCAATGATACCCAAGCGCATCTCCACCAAGAGCTGCAGATGGAATGAAGCGCCAGTCTGCCATGAGCGGGCCCTCTCTAACCGGCTCAGGCAAGATGGACCTGACGTAATCTGCGGCCTCTCCAAGTTCATTGTTCAGCTTTGTCAGAACGCTTTCCAGCTTTGCTCTTTGTGTCACTTCGAGGTCCCGCAATCTCTTCAAATCCAGGTGGGCCTTGACTCTCGCTTTGATCACAGGAATGCTGAACGGCTTGGTAATATAGTCAACAGCGCCCAGTTCAAAACCTAAGGTTTCGTCTTCCACCTCCGACTTTGCGGTTACAAAGATGACTGGTATATTTTGAGTTGACTCTTCTGATTTAAGCCTGCGGCACACCTCGTAGCCATCCATTTCTGGCATCATGATATCGAGGAGAATGAGATCCGGCAGCGGTTTGGTCAGTGCCAATTTAAGCGCCTTGTCGCCGTTGATGGCCGCTACAATGGTGTACTGATCCTTCAACGTTTCCATGAGAACCTGGATGTTTTCCGGGGTATCATCCACGATTAGCACTTTGGGTTTTCGAATGGCTTCCACAAATTTCTTCTTTCCTAAAGCTCGATGTCCAACTTCTGAGCGATAGTCTGAACACTATCCATGGCGCTGTCTGTATCAAAGCCTTCAACCTGTTTTTCTAGCAGTTGAAAGTCATCACAAACTGATGAATTCATAAGATGTTGCTTCAAGGCTTCCAGACGTTTCATAGCCTCCATCAGGTCGCTTTCCAGGAGTTGCGCCATTTCCTGGAGCAGAGGTTTGACCGCTTCAACATCTGTCTGAACTCTTGGCATGATTTCATACCGGATTGGAGAGGTTATCCGTCTTTGTTCAAACTCTTCTATGCCATCCATGACCACTTTCAGTTGGCGACTGAACTCTGTCAGCAGCTCATCCAGATTGTCACTCTGGTCCCTTATGGCGTTTTCCAAATCGGCAGCGACATGGTAGAGATCCTCCGCTCCAAGATTTCCTGAAACACCCTTGACAGTGTGCGCGAGTCTTGTTGCTGTCATCAAATCTTCGGATCGAAGCGCCTCTTTTATCTTTTCGAATGCCGTTTCCTGACCCTCTCTGAATTTTGCAAGGAGTTTTAAGTAAAGCTTTTTGTTTCCGCCAACTCTACTCAAACCGGAGGTCATGACAATCCCGTGGATTTCAGACGCTAAAACGTCATCTGTCTCAGTTTCATCATGCATGTTATATTCTTTGAGCGCCCCTCGCTCAAAGGGTTTGAGCCATTTTATCAGAGCGGATAGTAACCGATCAGGATCAATTGGCTTTGTCACATGATCGTTCATACCGGCTACAAGACTCTTCTCATGGTCACCGACCATGGCGTGGGCAGTCATGGCAATAATTGGCAGATCTTTGAACCTTTGATCTTCCCTGATCTCTCGTGTAGCTTCAAATCCCCCCAAGACTGGCATCTGTATGTCCATGAGAACAAGTTCGAAGTTTCCCGTCTTAACCATGTCTACGGCTTCTCTCCCATCGTTGGCGATCTCAACGACAAATCCGGCCTGTTCCAGCATTTCCTTTGCCACTTGCTGGTTGATCTCATTGTCCTCGGCTATCAGGACCCTGGCCCCCAGGACGTTTTTCAGTTCTCCAGCCCGATCAACCTTCGGCGACGCTACCGTCTTGCCCGATGGGGAATCATTCGTGAAAGCGGCCATGATAGCGTCGAAAAGCACGGATTGTCCTACCGGCTTCAGGAGGAAACCGTCCAAACCGATTTTTTGGGATTTTTGCATGACCTCTTCACGACCATAGGCCGTCACAATAATAATCTTGGGCTTGTGAGGTATATCGGGATGTTGCTTTATGAATTCAGAAGCCTTGATACCGTCCATACCCGGCATCTTCCAATCCATCACTATGAGCTGATAAGGATTTTCCTCGGCTTCCCTCTCCAATTCCGCAATTCCTTCTTCGGCAGAGGCTACGACGCTTACCTCAAAGCTCATGGTCTCCA
Organism: uncultured Desulfomonile sp.; assembly: GCA_903896745.1. GTDB lineage: Bacteria > Desulfobacterota > Desulfomonilia > Desulfomonilales > Desulfomonilaceae > CAITZA01. The sequence goes on from CAITZA010000422.1 coordinate 4,007, forward strand.
GCAAGGTTTGTAGAATTTCCCGCGACGACGCATTGTCATCAATCACCAGGACTCTCATTCCCTTGAGTCCTGATGATGGCTGGAGGCTCTTTCTTGAGACCTTTCTGGCCAAACCGAATTTTGCAGTAAAAATGAAGTCGCTTCCCTTCCCGGATTGGCTCTCGACCCAGATTTCTCCTTCCATCATATGGACAAGGCGTTTGCAGATGGTGAGACCCAAACCTGTGCCACCGTATTTCCTGGTCGTGGATGAATCTGCCTGGCTGAAAGCAGTGAAGAGTTTGTCTTGCTGCTCTTGCGTCAAACCAATCCCCGTGTCTCGAACACAAAACCCGAGTGTGACCGCCTGTGAACCTTTTTCAAGCAACTTGCTAGAAATAACGATCTCACCCTTCTGGGTAAACTTCACAGCGTTATTGCAAAGATTGATCAAAATCTGACCGAGTCTCAAGGGATCCCCGACGAGCGCCAATGGAACATCCGGTTGAATCTCTATCAGAAATTCTAAATCCTTCTCTTGCGCTTTTACCCCTACCACAGTGGACACATTGTCCAGGACTTCGTCCAGCAGGAAATCCGTGGATTCCATCTTCATCTTGCCGGCTTCGATCTTGGAAAAATCCAGAATGTCGTTGATGATCCCGAGAAGTGAGTTGGCTGATCGTTGTATTTTAGTGAGATAGTCCGACTGCTTGGGTGTCAGTTCGGTCTGAAGAGCCAGGTGCGCCATACCGATGACAGCATTCATGGGGGTTCTGATTTCATGACTCATGTTGGCCAGAAAATCGGATTTGGCTTTCGTCGCTTCTTCGGCTATTTCCCGGGCGCGACGCACTTGTTCCTCGGCAAGCTTTCGGGCAGTTATATCCCAAAAAGTGATCACAGACCCTACGAGGGAGCCTTCCTTATGCACGGGGTTGCTGGAATAGGCCACCGGAAAACTCTTGCCATCTTTTCGCCAGAATACTTCACTATCTAAATGGGTGGTTGTTCCCGTCGAAATGGACTGGTGAAGGGGACAGTCCTTGACGGAATATGGAGCGCCATCTTCGTGAGCATAGTGGATCAGACTGCAAAGCTCATTCCCCTCGAAATCATTAGGTGAGTATCCGAGCATCCGACAAGCCGCGGGGTTGATAAAAGTCATCCGGCCCTCCACATCAACGCCGATGATTCCTTCACCTACGGACTCAAGCAACAGCCTCGTGCGTTCCTCGGAAGCCATAAGCTCTTCGGTGCGATCCTTGACCAACTGCTCCAGATGATCCTTATATAAAGCAATTTCCCTGCGGGCTATTTCTGCGTCCTCAGCCAGACTCAAGGCTGCGGCTTGACTGCGACGCAGTTCCTCTGCCCTCCTCTTGAGGTCCTCGGCCGCCTGTGAAGCTCGCATCCGGTCTAATGTGAGCGTGCCCATTATCTTGGCGAAGCCCGACAAAAAGCCGAGAATGCTGGGCAGTTTTTCCTCGGACATCATTGGCACTTCCTTGATGGAAGCCAGATAGTCCTCTTCATCATACCCAAGTTGCTGTGCCTGCCGACGAAAGAACTCCAGGTCAGGTTCCTGCAAATGGAACTGTCCAATGAGAATGTTGGCCACGTGCCTGCCGTCTATTATCAACGGCGACGCCGCATCCGTGAGGCCATTCTTACACGTGTAAATCGTGAAATCCTGGCCTTCTTCGAGCCTGGAACCCAGTATGGAGTCGCTTTCAGCGCAAAGCCTGGATGAAACTTCACCTACCCGATGGAATTGGGTGCAGGCTCGGCGAAAGTTTGCGAACGCTATCAGCTTGCCATTAAGGTCGGATATGGCTGAGGCAACCCCTACTGAGTCGCAGAAGTTTGAAAGAAGAGTCTGCAGATCATCGATATCCAGGATGTCAGAAAGCAGGAGTTCTTTTTGCACAGCCCCAACACGTTGCCTTGAATGACCGCTTGTCTGCCTTGGATCATCCAGTTCCCTATCTGCTTCAATCAGATCCGGTGAATGGTAGGGCACGGGTCTTCCGAGCGATTTGGCCAGCTCGTTAGCCTCATTTTTCAGGTCAAGGATACGCTGCTCTCTGGCCATGACCAAGCGATTAAATCGCTCAAATTCCTGGATTCTCTCACGCAGATCAGCTTCTTGAGGACGCTCGTTCAGGAGGACCGTTTCCATGGCTCTTGCCAAATCTTCCTCTTGAGGAGGCGGGCGATGGTCGTAAGGCATGCTAAACTCCAAACATTATTTGCAAAGTTATAGCCATTGTAATTTTTCGCATTATCCTGACCGAAATGGAGTTATCTTTTCATAGTATATTGACCTGAGGGGAAGAATTATCAGAATCGATGAGTATTGAAAGAAGGCGGTGGCTTTAACGGAGCGACCACCCTGACCATATGCGGGCCTGAGGCCCTAAAAAGTTGTTCTGATGATATTCTCAGTTCCTCTTTCCATCAAGGATATTGTTGCCACGAGGCTAGATTTTCAATGGACCAGACCTTTGGCGTGTCCACGTTTTATAAACCAAAATCTCAGGCCATTGTAAAGAGTTGCGAAATCTCGGAATCCGTTCCCCAGAAAGCGCATCAATATGAATAAATACCATGAAGACCTGCGAATGGTACAAAATCCAGAAGTCATATCATGGAGCGGACACAAAACGAACTGGCGAAAGGATCCTCCCATGAACATATACAATAGCGACGACGACACAAAAAAGAAAAATCGTAAAAATGGCGATGACAGAAAATCGGCTAGACCCTCTCGCAAGGCCTCCGGAACCGGGGAAGATGCTGCAGCGAGTCAAAAATCCAGTCCTGCAATCCCTGAAGTGGCGCAGTTGCCTGAGTTCAAGTTTTCTATGACAAATCAACCATTACGAAAATTGCCTGCGGGAACGGCACGAGAGGCGACTGCAAGAGAATTCCCAGTGTCACAGAACATTGCAGCCGTTCTAATGACATTGAAGCCTGGTGGTCTGCGTGAGCTTCATTGGCATGCCAATGCGGCAGAATGGGCTTACATAATTGAGGGGCATGTTCGAGTTACCATTGTGGATCCCCAAGGTAGGCTAGAAATAGCGGATTTTGCTAAAGGCGATATATGGTATTTCCCACGGGGCCATGTACATTCGATTCAGGGTCTTGGGCCAGGAACGACCGAAGCCAAGTTCCTGTTGGTCTTTGATAATGGATATTTCTCTGAATTTGCAACATTCAGCGTTTCAGATTGGCTTGCCCAGACGCCGAAGGAGATTGTGGCAAAAAATCTGAACGTTTCTCCTGACGACCTTGCTGGTCTTCCAACCGGAGAGGTATACATCGCCGAAGGTCCTGTTCCTCCAGAGGCCGGAGTCGTCCCGATTTCAGGTCCAGGAACGGTTCTTGTTCCTCCTCTGACGCACAAATACCAACTACGAGTCCAGAAGCCGTTCGTGAAATCCGCCAGTGGTGAGGTTCGTCTTGCATCAGCGGCGGAATTTCCAATATCAACAACGATGACAGGGGCGCTTATGACCCTACATCGCGGGGGACTTCGGGAATTGCATTGGCATCCTAATGCTGATGAGTGGCAATATGTGCTGTCTGGAAAGATCAGACTGACAGTGTTTGCCTCCAATGGACTGTCTCGGGTGGTGGAACTAGAGCCTGGTGACATCGGTTTTGCCCCGGTGGGCTACGGACACGCTCTTGAAAACGTCGGAGATGATACTGCGGAGATTATTCTGGTTTTCAATAGCGGCGATTATCAGGAGCTGAGTATTAGCACGGTAATTGCTGCTCAGCCATCCTATCTGCTGGAAACCAATCTCTATTTACCGGAGGCAGTGATCAAGAAATTACCCAGAAGGCAGGAATTCATTACCTCGGGACATCACGGTCGATCATAACGGTCCTCAATTGGCAGGGACTGTCTCGTAATAGACCGTGATTCTCCGAGCTTTAGATTGTTGGTCCAAGGTCTCAACCCCTTAAGTTGAAAGAATTTATTTTGTCTTGGGCTCCCTCGGCGTATATGAAGAAGCGGCATTTACCTGAGCAACCTGCAGCCGTTTTCAATGATGAAAACGCCGGATTTTTTATGAAAGGATGATTAACATGAAGAAGCTGATTTGTGTCACATCTGTACTGATGTTAGCACTGCTGGGCTTGTCAGTTTGCCACGCTGATTCAATGATCCCCAACCTCGTTGGAACGTGGATAGTCAAGAGTGAGGGCGGGGTATTATTAAAAGGAAAGGAATCAGGCCCAAAGACCCTACATTCAGGGCCTTTCAGCACTCTTAACGCTGAGGCTGTAGTAACCAGGCAACAGGGAAGGATCTTTCACGGCGACATCAAGTCGGACAGGGCTGCCAAGAATTTTATCGGCGCTATTGGCCATGATAATAAAACCTTATATTATGCGGATGAAGATGGTTTCCTGGAGGGTAGGCTGATCAACGAAAATACCATGGAGATTGTTTACCGTCATGTAAACCCAATTGACACCGTGGTGGCTGTGGGGCTATGGACTAGAAAAAAATAGGCTTGAGAGCAACCAAGGTCCTGCTCCCAGAGACGCTTGATCCCCTTTGCCCACCAATTCACTCGCTTGGAAAAGGGCAGAGGGATCCAACAAATGGAATATCGCGTAACGTCGTTTGATGGAAAAAAAGCCATCATAAACAAGAACGTCCAATTGGAGCGTTTGTTGTTTCTGTGGACATGGCCGTCCATCTCCCAATTAACATAAAAATTGGGGATAGCCATAAATTTTTTAAAAAAGGATTGTGCTTATTATTCAGGCGTAAAATCGCGAGTCCGACGGACCCCTGGTATCTTGTCCCTGCCAAAGCCTGCAATTAATCTCACTGTATGCCATAGGACTTCCATTTAAATAATGGAAGTCTTCATGAAGTGAGGACTATAATGCCTCATTAGAGCCATGAATCCTCCTCCTTAAGCCAATGCAGGTAGGTCATAATTCAAATCTCTCACGGCCAACCGCCGGTAAAATATATAACTTGGCCCGTCACGAATTTGCACTTTCCTGATACCAGAAAAGCAATTAATTCGCCTACTTCTTCTGGAGTACCGAGTCGTCCTGCTGGAACGGTGTCGGCTATGATTCGTCGGCCATCTTCGTCATCCACAAAACGTGCCCGTGGATAGTACATTTCGCTGTATAGGTAATTCGGCGCAACAACATTAACCTGAATGCCAAAGGCGGCAACCTCCTTAGACAGCGCTTGAGCAAACGCCGTGGTTCCCGCACGAATTGAAGTGGGAACAGAAAATCCGGGTTCTGGTCGAAGTTGCCTTGCAGATGTTACAAAAACAAAACAGCCATTCCCCCGAGATTTCATTCCCGGGAGAAGCAATTGAGCGAGATGGAACGGAAAAGCGAGGACAGATTCAAATGTCATTCGCAAATCCTCCAACGACACATCCTCTATCAGTGCCCGCGTTGTGGGGTATGCATCGTTGGACACGATAGCGTCAACTGTTCCGACCTCCTGAGTCAGTTCCGACACTATACCCACTGGATCCGATTCACGTAAGCAGATTGCATGAGGATATGCCGTCATGAAGTCACTTACGGCAAGTTTGTCTTTAAAACTCCTGTCATGACAAATCACTCTAGCGCCTTGGTCATGAAGTGTCTTAATGGCTCCTGGACCCGTATACTGGGTTACGTTAGTTATCAACACTGTTTTCACGGTATGATCTCCTAAACTTATGTTATTCAGTGAGACACGATATGCTACTGAAGGAATCTGTTTCATGACCCAAAGACTTGTAACCTAATGCGGAGGGCGGACAAAAAATGAGGTGTGTGGCAGTTGCAAAGTTCGGCGCCTGTTGAATGATTAACCTTTTGCCTCTATTGGTGTCAATATTTTCCTCCCCCTAAATTTGCTGCTGTGTTCTGATCAGGCTCGATGACTGAATTTCGTAAGCTCATTTGCCAGATATAGACTTTGGAATTACCTTGATCTGTTGACATCGCCGGAATGCGGCGGCGCCATCGATTTAAAATGGGCCTGGTGTTTATAGAAACGTGTCGTGGTAATCCCAAGGGGAATCGAACCCCTGTCTCCGCCGTGAGAGGACGAAGCAAACCACTTGTAATATCAAATAACTAGCCTTAGTTGCCTCCAAATTAGCGCCTTAGACATCCCTCAAGAATATCCGAGATTACCCAACATTCCGGCAAAACGGGTGAAACCGGGGGAAACCCGTTTTTCAACAAGATGGCGACAAGCTCTTTTCTCAGGGTGTGTCCAACGAGAGTCTAAATATACTAAACTGGCTTTGAGGCATGCCCCGTCCGTCACCTATATGAATTTGTCCAATTTCCAATTGTAACTCTATGTTGGTGCAGAAGTTACCATCGGATGAACCGTATCATTGAGGCCGGAGCATCTTCGATAGCCCAGTTTTTGCAAAAATTTATGAGCGAAGGTCTAAAGACCAGAAATTGCCGGATTATGACATGGGCATGCCTTTTGGCGTTCAGTGAACCAATATAAAATCACCAATGGCTGCGGGGTCGGGTCACAAAATCATAACATATTGAACATATTATGCTTGGCAATAATATCCTGGCTGCAAGCAGGAACAGGGAATATCATCTGTTCTCCCTTCAGGAGCCACCGGCCTTTGTTCTGTCCTGAAATCATGTCAATTGTGTGAAAACTACCTGGTCACATAGGCTACTGTGAAAGATCAGCCTGACGAAAATCGAACTGGTTTTTCTTTGGAAAAAGTCCGAACAAACCTCCTGTATGAATGAACAGAATGTTTTTGCAATCCTTGAACGTTCCTTTCCTTATTTCAGACACTAATCCGAGCATCGCCTTACCGGTGTATACAGGATCAAGGATGATACCTTCAACTCTTGCTAACTCTTGAATAAATTCCAGTTCCTCGGGTCGGTTCATGGCGTATCCATCTCCCACATAGCCGTTAATGATTTCGATTTCGTCTCTAGTGAAATCAATCTTACGGTTTGTGTAGGAAAAACTCTGATGCAGAATGTCTGCTATTACTTTTGCAAAGAATTCGTGGTCATCATTGCGGACATTGAGTCCTACAATTCTGGCAGCATTGTTGTTAATTTTATTTGCATGAAAAAGACCGGCATAGGTTCCACCAGAGCCGGCAGCAACAACTATGGCGTCAAATTTGAGGTTCAATTCTTTTTCTTGGCGAAGTATTTCTTCCATAGCGTTGAAATAGCCAAATGATCCTATCCCATTAGAAGCACCCTCCGGGATGATGTAGCCTTTTCTCCCCTGAAAGAGCAACTTGTAATTTATGTCCTGCATTATCTGCATTCTGGAACTGGCGTACTCGTCCGTTGTAACAAACTTGATTTCAGCCCCCAGAAGTAAGTTTAACAGATGATTTCCATCTGGAATATCGGTATTTTTCCCGGCCAGAACAAGACAGGATCTTAATCCTAATTTTGCTGCAGCGGCAGCGGTGGCTCTGCAATGATTCGACTGTATGCCGCCGCATGTGATTAGAGTGTCAGCGCCAGAAGAAATTGCTTCTTTAATCGAGTATTCAAGCTTTCTTATTTTGTTCCCACTAACTTCCAAACCAGTCTGATCATCCCGCTTTACGTATAGTGTGGGGCCACCGGTTTTCTCTGAGAATCTGTTTAGCTTTTCAATCCCAGTGGGTAACTTCGCAAGGTGGATTCTTTCAGGCATCCTTTTCATGATCAGTCCTCCTGATTCTTCACTAGACTCCAATCCAGACCATTTTTACTAGAAATGGTTCCAAGACTGCAAAACGTGCGCTGTGCCCTTCAGTCTCGAGTGTTTGAGGAAAAAAGGACCGTCTTGCAAGGCAGTCAAACGCTTATAGGGATTTTTGAAAAAATCCGTTGAGCGAGGAGGCCCCGGATTCAGCAGAAGATACTGCATGCGCATGGTAATTCAACAGGGTGTTTGTGAGCTTGCTTCATAACACTTGTCAGGAGCAAGACAATAGTTCATGGGAGCAATCTCCGTTGCCAAAATAGACATACCGGCCATTGGGGAAACCGTTTTTTTCCCACCCGTGAGAAATTATTGATTCCAGTGTCTACAATACGTACCCTGATATCTTCACACCGCCTGCCTGCGTTATTGTAATTCGTTCAAAATTTGTCTCATTTTGAAGATCCACTTTTAACGGGCATTCCAGCATTTTAATCCAGGAGATGTATAAACTGAACATAGTTTGTCGTCAACCGAAATGAGATTCTTAATGCAAGAAATTAAAGTAGAAAGCCATGCAACAGGAGCAATTATTCCATTATCTCGTCATTCACATCCTCCAGTCCCGACATGCGTTCCAAGTCTTTGAGTGATTCTTCCAGTTGCCCTAATCGGTTCCTTAAATACGCAAAGGCCGTTCCCACAATCGCCACAAAAAATAGACAAACAACGAAAATATTGTCAATCTTGTCCGCAAAAAGAGCCGACAACAGCGGACGCCAATCCCACTTTGATTCAAGTCGATGGCGGTGGTTGGGATAAAGCAAGTGTTGAAAGTTTCCCATTCTTCAGGACTCCAGA
>CAITZA010000423.1 GCA_903896745.1 uncultured Desulfomonile sp.
CCAGGGACAGCACACCTGAAACACCGGAATCCTGAATCATGGGAATGCAGACGAAAGTTTGAACATGGAGTCGCCTGAGCGCATCATCCGAGTATTCGCTCCTGCTTTGCGGGTCATGTTCGATCAGAACCTCACCCGATTTGGCGGGAATCCCAGAAAGCGTAAGGTTCGTATCCACCTCAAATGACCGATTCCCGTTATCAACAGGAATGCCTGTGCTGGCCATAAAGACCATTTTAGAACGAGCAGGTTCGAAGGATTCTATGACCACTATCGGGAACCCTGTCAGATCGCTAACATCTGCGACAATTTCATCCAAGATCTGGTTGAGTGGTTTGTCCTGCAATATTAGATTGGAAATTTTCTGAAGGGTCAGCAATCTCCGGTTAAAGGTCTCCAGTTCATCCAGCTGGGTCCTGATAGACTCTGCCAGTTTCCTTTGCTGGGTAATATCGTTAAGCACCCCTAGTATATAAGAAGGCTCATCCGCTTCCCCGCGAATTATTGATACCGATATGTCACCGACGATTCTTGTCTTATCCGGTTTAATATATTCCCTTTCAATTCTAAGTTGTTCAATTTCGCCTGATACAAGCTTCCGGATATTCTCTATGGCTTCCAGTTTGTGGGATGGAGGAAGGCCTGAAAAGTAGGAAGTCCCGACCAGATCGGAATGTGGGATACCCAGGAGTTTCTCTCCGGCCCTGTTGACACTAACCCAGTTACCTTCAAAGTCTATAAGCCCAATTCCAACACTCAGGTTTTCAAAAATGGCGCGGTGGAATTCTTCGCTTACTTTCAAAGCCCGTTGTGCGGATTTAATTTCGGATATGTCGGTATACGCGATTAGTTCTCCGGTGATTGTTCCATTGTCATCAAAAATGGGACTGCGCGAAGCCAGAACAGGCAATTTTTTGCCTTCGCCGGTTTTCAATACCGTTTCCATGCTGGATAAAGTCCCAGACGCAGGAGACTGATCTCCGGAAACAAGCTCACTGAGGTTGCGACCTGTAAGATCCGAACCAGACTCACCTATCATCACCTGCATACGGTCATTTGCATAGGTAATCAGTCCCGACCTGTCAGTGGTTATCAAGCCTTCCCTTATCGTTTCAAACAGGATGCGATAATTCTTCTCGCGCGCCTCAAGTTCCCTGTGCAGTTCAGCGGATTTCTTTACCGAAGGCATCTGTTTGACGAAACCCATCGCCAGACAGCCAATGCCTGAAAGGTAAAAAAGACCTTCCAGCAGGGCTTGCGGGCCCGTGTCTCCAACAATCAGAAGCCTGTTTAGCTCATCAAAGTTGTCCGTGATGTCGAGAAGCGCTCCGCAGGCCATCAGGAGAAATCCCCAGACTATCAGACCCCTGCCGGACTGTCTCTTAATGTCCTTATCCCTGTAGAACCTGAGAAGATAAGCCACGATGAAGATGCAAATTGAAGCGCGTAGAATTTCCAGCACAATATTTGTCATTATGCCCCCGGTGTCAGGTCAGAACCGTTCCATTCCGGATTCTTGCGGTCGTTTGCTGTAAATCAGATTACATAACATACAGTATTGAATGTGAAATCCCAACAAGAATCACGCCTGGCCGCACTATCCTGATCAATATTGATGGCATGTCCTGTTTTATTGGGGAATGGTAAACGTGCGAGTTTTTTTTGAAACGTACGCCCGGGTCAATATGGGCGAAAATTACCCATAAAAATTGCCGTTAAATATGATTGCAGGCTATGTTTCACGTATGTGGTTGGCTTTCAACCATTTTCATGGGCATGCCCAAAAGGGATTAGGGATACGCGTGGAGGTTCTTCTAGGTCTAAGCAATTAATATGGTTAGCTTATTTCGGCATGGGCGCTGTTGGCGCCAAATGTGCTTAATGATAGGTAACACGAAATGTGCGCTATCTCAGAGATACCTTAAAGGGAGTATGACAAACATGAACAGTGAAACGCCAGTGAGCAGACTTGCTTCTTCATTTGGGACCTTAGCGATTCTGTCATGGTTTATATTTCTTGGACCTGTTGGCGCTATAATCCTATTTGGTGTGGCCCAATCGATGCTTGGTGACAATTATGGCATGACCACGTTTCTGATTGGTTTGACCTCTGTTCCCGTAAGTCTTACGGTTTTATGGGGAACTATTTCTGGGATATCCCTTACCGAAAAAACTGGCGCTGAATCCGCTGATTTCAATATCAGCCGCGCCAAAATCAAGGCGTAGTTTTTGTTGTTTTGGGTGTAAAAATACATTAGTCGTTTCTAGTGTGGCAGACGGGCGAACGACCGGGTGAATGGCCCTCCTGGAACAAGTAATCCAGAGGGCCATTTAATTTTTTCTTGCAATGAGACCATTTGGTCTCTATAATTCAGGCATGACTGTTACAGAAAGACAAAAACAGATACTGGATTTTATCAGCGTGTTCCAAAGGCGGGAGGGTTTTCCTCCGTCCTTGCGGGAAATATGCCGTGGAATAGGTCTTGTATCTCATGGCAGTCTAATCAGGCACATACGTTTGCTTGAGACCCAGGGTTTCATCAGGGGTGTGTCGGGCAAGAAGAGGGCCTGGAAACTGGTTGACATGGAGGCGCCTCAAGCTGGCCACATACCTGTTTTAGGCCGGATAGCGGCTGGCAGTCCAATACTGGCAGAGGAGAACGCCGAAGAACACTTGCCGATGAACCCGTCATTTTTCGGTTCATCCGATGCTTTTGCGCTAAGGGTCAGGGGAGATTCCATGATAGAGGCTCACATCCGGGATGGGGACATGGCGATAATCCGGCCCCAGCAGGATGCGGAAAATGGGGCCATAGTGGCCGTTGTTGTGGAAGGAATCGAAACCGAAGCAACCCTCAAGATTTTCAGGTCCCTGAATGATCAAATTGAATTACGGCCTGCCAGCAGATTTTATGATCCGCTTGTCTTCAATGGCGCAGAGCGTTCGAGGATAAAAATTCTCGGTAAGCTGATAGGAATCATAAGGACGAAGCCCTGACAACATGCCTGGCGATGTTGTTACGGGCTGTTCCAGCGCATCATGTAATCCCGTTATATCAGTAAGATAATGTTTGGATGAATATGGATAACTTTGTTCATCTCGAAGTTGTGAGTGGTTTTTCATTTCTTTGGGGCACGTTCAGCCCTGAAGACCTTGTTTTAGCTGTGTCTTCAATGGGTCAGAAGGCAGTGGCTCTTACGGATTACGGACTTCACGGCGCGGTCAGGTTTTATAGGGCAGCTATTGCGAGTGGTATTCAGGCGATCATAGGCGCCCGGGTCAGGATTTGGGATGGGTCGCAGGTGGTGTTTTTAGCGACAGATTTCGGGTCTTACGGGAATCTCTGCAGGCTTGTGTCGTTTAGCTGCAGTTCCGGGGGTGTGACCAGGCAGGACTTGAGTCATTACTCGAAGGGTTTGGTAGTTATAGCGGGTGGGCGTGATTCGAGGATTCACATCGCGTTGAAACAGGGCAGGCAGTCTCAGGCCGAGGTTTGTTTACTGGAGCTTAAATCGGTTCTTGATAATCCGGACATGCTTTTTCTATCAGTAAGGAATACTGGGGAGGGGGACCGGTTGGTCAAAGACACCGTGGAACTTGCGGGGTCGTTGAATATTAACGCCGTAGCCACGAATGAGGTTACCTTCCTGAAGTCCGAAGATTATATCCTGCACAGGGTCCTGGTTGATATACAGCGCAGGCATCATCACAGGAAAGTTGTTCCGTTGCCTGATGACAGTTTCTTTCTGGCTTCGGGCGGTGAGATGAGCCAAAGGATCAACTATCATGAGGCGATTGAGAACACCGGTTATGTGGCCTCTCTTTGCAGGGGTTTTTCGCTACCTGTGGGGAGGCTTCATCCTCCATATATCCGGAATCCCGCCGAGGCTTCGGAAAAATTGGGCAGGCGTTGTTTCAGGGAGTTAGCCTGCGGCTATGCCAATGTCGGGGTTGATTATATCCGGCGCCTCGACCAGGAACTTGAAGCGGTAAGGAAAGCGCAAATAGCGGATTTTTTCCTTCTTGTTAGAAACATAGTGGATTTTGCGAGGAGCAGGAAAATCCGTCATAGCGTTAGGGGATCAGCCGCGGGCAGTCTGATAGTTTACCTGCTTCTTGGAGGGGTTGATCCTGTAGCGAATGATCTTCTTTTTGAGCGTTTTATAAATGATGGTCGTGGTGACATGCCTGACATAGACATAGATTTCGATTCCGAACGACGGGATGAAATCATCAATTATGTTCTAGGATTATTCCCAAAGCAGACCGCAATGGTTTGCACGATACACAAGTTGAAATGCCGGAGCGCTGTGCGCATGGCGGCAAGGGCGATGGGATATCCCCTACATGAAATAGACCGTCTTGCGTCATGCCTTCCATGGTCGTTAAGGGGGCGTGACCTGAAGCTATCCCTTGAAGAGGCGCCGGAATTAAGGGGCGCGCCGATCCAGAAAGAAACGCAGCTTGTAGATTTGGCGTCGAGGCTGACGGGTCTTCCTTTCCAGAGCTCGCTTCATCTTGGTGGCGTAATAATAGCGCCTGACGACATCAATGCGTGGAGCGCGGTGGGCAGGTCTCCTAATGGTGTTCCTGTAAGCCAGTTGGACAAGGATGATGTTGAGGCTTTGGGTCTATTGAAGCTGGACATCCTTGGGTTGCGCATGCATACGGCCATCAGGAAGGCCATTGAGATACTGGATGAAAAAGGTATTGGGCCTGACTTTGACCGGATTGGGCTGGATGACAGGATGACATATACGTTGCTTTGCAGCACGCACAGTGTAGGCGTTTTCCAGCTTGAGTCGCCCGGACAGCGTAGCCTTCTTGGCGCCTTGCAGCCAAGGGAATTCAAGGACCTGGTGGCTGAGGTGTCCCTTTTCAGGCCTGGTCCGGTTGAAGGCGATATGGTTAATGTTTACATCAGAAGACGCAACGGGGATGAACCCGTGCCCTTTTTACATGAAACCATTTCTGAAGCCCTCAGTGAGACGTACGGCGTAATCCTTTTTCAGGAGCAGGTTTTACGGATAGCCCATTTTTTCGCGGGGCTGTCTTACGCTGAGGCTGACGCTTTCAGAAGGGCGATGACCAAGGACAGAAGATCCGGAAAGATGCAGCTCCTCAGGAAGAGTTTCATTGAAGGGGCATTGGCTCAAGGTCACAGTGATTCTCTTGCCGAAGAGGTTTTTAACCATGTTTCGGCTTTTGCTTCGTATGGTTTCTGTAAGGCCCATGCCGCGTCATTCGCGCATATTACATATCAGAGCGCCTATTTGAAGGCTCATTATCCGCAGGCCTTCTATCTGGGAATACTGAATGCCGGACAGGTGGGTTCGTATCCGCATTCTGTGGTGGTGAACGAAGCCAGGAGGAGGGGGATAAGGATATATCCGCCGCATGTCAATTCCAGCGGGTTGGAATACAGGGCTGAGGGGTGGGGGATACGGACTCCACTCGAGGAGATAAATGGTGTCGGGCCGGCCATGGCTAGACGTGTCATGGCTAGTCGTGAAAGGTTTGGCCCGTTCCGGAGTCGGGAAGAATTCCTTGCGCGAGTCCCGGTCCCCAGGCGGATTGAAGATATTCTGTCCATGGCAGGCGCTTTTGAAGGCATGGAAGATTCTGAATGGGAACTTATCCGGGAGGCCCATAATGCCTGAGCGAGTCAACCGCACAAACAGGATTGACATTGCAAAAGTTTACAATGAAGCCATTTCAATGAAAGTTTTCTGTCACGCTCATCCTCTCTCGGCTATCCGTCCAATGCTGGCTAAACAGGACATTATCAGGGCGACTGACCTGCGACGTTTTCAAACCGGCGCGATAGTGAGGGTGATTGGTCTTATGGTGATAGTTCATACGCCGCCGACCAAATCAGGGAAAAGGGTTATGTTCCTGACCATGGAGGATGAAACCGGTCTTATCGATGTGGTTGTTTTTCCGAATGCCCAGAAAGTGTATGCGCGAACGATACTTACCAGCCGGGTGCTTGCTGTGCAGGGTAAACTGCAAAGGAATGGCGTTAAGGGCATATCGGTATCGATTGTAATGGAAAAAGCGCTTAAAGGCTGGAGTGGCGCATTGGAGAATTTGCTGAAGCCACAGGCGCGTGGTAGGTAGCGATCAGTTAAGGAATTCGCAACTATCCGGTATTACGTTCTTATGCGACATGCCGAGGAGAGATTTCACGGCCCGGAATTTACCGGAGGCCTCTCTCTGTATATGCGTGACGTATACAAATTCTACCTCAATAGTCTCACTAATCCAGATTTTTATCTGGTTGCGGATAAATCTTTCATCCCTGGATGAATAAGCTGATCGTCTGACGATGACGATTTTTATCTTTCCCAGGTCTTCCTGAACAATCTGGGCCTCAGAACAGTTCCGGGTATCCTTGAAGATGAAGTCAAACCTCATCAGTCTTCTACCTTCGGGTGTGACGACGTAATCATCCTCCCTGCCTTCCACCCTGACCATCAGTCTGGATTGCCTCCCGCATCGGCAAGTCGCCTGAGGGTTTTCCCATACGCCAATATCACCCACATCGTACCTTATGAAGGGGAATTCATGGCAGGTGAAACCGGTAGCCACGATCCTGCCGCGAGCGCGTCCACCCGGAATGTCTCGGGAGTCGAGGCTCTCGAAAACGCCAAGTTCGAAATCCTCATGATATAAACCGCATTCGCATTGGGAGGCGTTGCCGCAGGCTTCGGAGAAACCGTACTGATCGACTATTGATGCGCCGATGAAATCTTCGAGGAAGGTCTTTTGAAAATCGAGTGTGTTTTCGGCGTTCATGAATATCACACGTGGGGGATTGATGAGGCGGAGTCCGGCTTCGCACGCCATTACTGCGAAAATATGGACTATTGAGGGAAACGCCGTGTAGAATTCAAAGTAACGCCGGTTAAGGAAATCGACTATTGCCCGTATCTTTGGGGGGGTTAGGTGATGCATGCTCAGGATGAGTTGTTTCATTGGGTTGACCCATCGCCAGTAAGGCGGTCGTTCCTGATCACCCGGAACGAAAGGTTTGGGGCTGAAATTGACATGCCACGAATCGTTTGTCATCCCGAAACGTCGCCGGTGACGCCACCATATTGCCCACTGCAGTAATTCCGTTTCTTTGTTAACGTAAAAATGCAGGCTCTTACCGGTGGTTCCACTGGTATGCCTGAAAATGAGGTCTCCTTTGGAGGATGTTCTCGATACAAATTTGTCCATATTATTTCGGATGGTTTCTTTATGTAATACAGGCAGTTTGACGAGGTCGCCGACGGTTTTTATGTCATTTGGACGAAGCCTGAGTCTGTCCATTACCTCACGGTAATACTGCACGTTTGCATAAGCCCCAGATATGAGCTTTTTTATCTGTTCATCCTGATATGCCTCGATTTCCTGGCGCGACCATTTCTCGGATTCCAGTAATGATGACAATATTTCGTAATAGCGCGGGGTGTAGGTTCGTTTGACGAAAAGCCTGCCGTAGAACCAGCACGCGTGGGTCTGCAACCACACGGGCAGTTTCCTGTAAATGGGATAAAAACGCTGTAGGCTCATTTGAACGGCGCCGAGAGCTGTTAATTACTATCAATACCGATAAATTAATACCGCAGGCGCTTTTTGTCCATAAGAGCCGGCGCTGCGGAATGCTTTTGCATGCGAGACGCCATCCATAATCAACGCGTGTTGTTTCGGTCGTGTGGCGGATTGTGTCCGCCCCCGTGATATACCGGAACGGTGATGAAATGTGAGCA
>CAITZA010000424.1 GCA_903896745.1 uncultured Desulfomonile sp.
CACATATCCCAATACCTGCTGCAACTCGTTAATGAAGGAAGGCTGCCGATAAAACAGGACTATCTCAAGAAGGTCACCTACCATGACCCTTGTTATCTTGGGCGTCACAATGGGATTTACGATCAACCCAGAGGCATTCTTGGGCAGATTCCGGGTATAGACCTGAATGAACTCCCTGAGTCTCGTTCGGACAGTCTATGTTGCGGAGGTGGCGGCGGCAGGGTCTGGATGGAAACTCTCAAGGGTGAGAGGTTCTGTGACCTCCGGATAGATCAGGCGCTCGAAATCCAGGCCGAGGTCCTGGCTACTTCATGCCCCTACTGCATCACAATGCTTGAGGACAGCAGGGTAACCATGGATGCGACTGAAAAGATCGAAGTTAAGGATATCACTGAAATTATTCAGGAACTGATATAGATCAAGGGTTCGATAAAGATCCCCCTCGCCTGCTAGCTAGAAATCCACACAAGGAGGATTGGAATTATGAACTTAAATCCAGATCTTATTTCTCCCTGTGGACTTTATTGCGGTGTATGCGCGATCTACATGGCTCATCGCGATAACAACCGGAAGCTCAGGGAACGGTTGGCGGATCTCTACAAGGGAGGGGTTCCCGGCAAAGGCATGCTTCCCAATAGTGAGAATCTCACTGCTGAAGATATTAAATGCAGCGGTTGCATGTCGGACGAACGGTTCATGCATTGCCGGCAGTGCGAAATAAGGTCATGCGTGAGTCGTAGGGGTTTCTCGGGATGTCATCAATGTCATGAATTTCCTTGCGGGCATATTGACGATTTCCCCATGGCTATAGGCAAGAAGGTCATATTGCGGGCTATTCCTCACTGGCGAGAGGTTGGAACCGAAAAGTGGATTCAGGACGAAGAGGCCCGATATAATTGCCCGGAGTGTGGAGCGAAGGCCTTCCGGGGCGCCGTAAAATGCGGTCAGTGTAAGGTCAGGCTGGCTCTGGACTAGTTTTTATGGTCAGCATAGAAGCTGTCGCATCCATAATTGTATATCATTCGAAAGGCAGTCGGTAAAAGCTGCCCATCTTCCCGCTACTTATGCGGATCGATAAGGATACAGACAAGTGGAAAAAGAACAAGTTGGAGAGCAGATGTGCAAGGGCTTCCAAGACAGTAATTTTGGAGACGTGTTGGTAGTTGGTGGAGGAATTAGCGGCATTCAAGCCTCTCTTGATCTTGCCACAGCAGGGTTCAAGGTCTATCTCGTAGAAAAATCGCCGAGCATTGGCGGTCGTATGGCGCAGTTGGACAAGACATTTCCAACTAATGACTGCGCTATGTGAATTCTCGCTCCCAAGCTGGTCGAGGTCGGCCGGCATCCAAATATAGAGGTGCTCACCTATACTGAAGTTAACAGTGTAGAGGGAGAAGCGGGCGACTTTAAGGTATCACTTACCAAGAAGCCCAGGTACGTCATCGAAGACAGGTGTACCGGATGCACTATTTGTGTAGAATATTGTCCAGCCAAGTATCCTGATCAGTATAATCAGGAAATATCGATGAACAAAGCCGTCCATATATACTTTGCTCAGGCAATCCCGCTTATTACATATATCGATGAGAGCTGTCTTTACCTCAAAGAGAAGAAGTGCAGGATATGCGAGGGCGTTTGCAAGAACAACGCTATTGATCTGAACCAGACAGTTGAGAGGAAAGATATTCAGGTAGGCGCCATCATTCTGGCCTCCGGTATTGAGCCGTTTGATCCGAAGACAAAGAAAGAATATCGTTACGGCGAGTTTGCAAATGTAGTGACAAGCATGGACTATGAGCGGCTGTTGTGTTCCACCGGCCCATACCAGGGAGATATATTGCGCGCTTCAGACATGAAGCATCCGCACAAGATAGCCTGGATACAATGCATCGGATCCAGAAGGGTGACATCTGGTGATAACAGCTATTGTTCTGCGGTATGCTGCACGTATACCCAAAAACAGGTGATAGTCACAAAAGATCACGACGCTGAGGCTGACTGCACGATATTCCACAATGACATCAGATCCTACGGGAAAGATTTTGAACGTTTCTTTGAAAGAACGGATAAGCTCCCCGGGGTTCGGTTCATCAGAAGTTATACCTCTATTGTAAAAGAGGATCCAATAACCAAAAATATTACCATTCGTTATTCTACTACGGAGGATGGGGTTAAAGAGGAAGAATTCGATATGGTGGTCTTGTCTGTCGGGTTAACTCCGCCGGCGGACGCAGCGTCAATCGCTGACAAATACGGAATAAAACTCAATTCCCATAATTTTTGCGAGACCAATCCCGTAAACCCCATGATCACGAACAGGCCCGGTGTTTTCGTTAGCGGCGGCTTCCAGGGGCCGGTCGATATACCGGAATCCGTTTTCAGCGCAAGCGGCGCGAGTTCACAGATTGGTGAACTGCTCAATTACAGGAGGGGAAATCTCGCCAGAGAGAGGATTTATCCTCCTGAAAGGGATGTTTCCGGGGAGAAGCCCCGAATTGGGATATTTATATGTCATTGCGGCGCCAACATCGGAAGGATTGTCAATGTTCCTGAAACAGTAGAGTATTGCAAAACATTGCCGAACGTTGTTCATGCGCAGGAACAGCTCTTTTCGTGCGCTACCAATTCCGCCAAGGAAATTTCGGACATGACGAGAGAAAAGGGGCTTAACCGCGTGATAGTCGCAGCGTGTAGCCCGCGGACGCTTGAGCCTCTTTTCAGGGACACAGTGAGAGAGGCCGGTATCAATCAATATTATCTGGAGATGGCCAACATCAGGGAGCATAACTCCTGGGTGCATTCGAAGGAAAAGGATGACGCGACGCAGAAGGCAAAGGATATTATCAGGAAGTCGCTGGCTCGAGCTTGCCTCCTGGAGCCTTTGCAGGAATTTGACCTGCCTGTGAACAAGGCCGCCCTGGTTGTTGGCGGTGGCGTGGCAGGAATGAATTGCGCCTTATCCATTGCCAGACAGGGGCATGAAGTTCATCTTCTGGAAATGGATTCGGAACTCGGGGGAATTGCCAGAAGAATTCATTACACCCTGGATGGACTGGATGTTCAGGAATATCTTCGTGATCTTATCAGAAATGTTTATCAAAACCATCTGATATATGTTTATCATAACGCTGAGATCACCGACGCGTCGGGTTATGTAGGGAATTTCGTTACCAGGGTTAAATCTGAAAAGGGAACCTCCGAGATTAAACACGGCGCCGCTGTTATTGCGATTGGCGCCGATCTTTATACTCCCTCGGAATACCTTTACGGGCAGGACGATAGGGTAATAACCCATCTTGATCTGGAGGATCGTGTCAACAAGGGGGATGAAAACATCGTCAATGCCCAGAGCCTCGTGATGATCCAGTGTGTAGGTTGCCGTAATGAAGACAGAAATTACTGCAGCCGTATATGCTGCAGTCAGTCCGTAAAGAACGCCCTCAAGCTCAAGGATGTAAATCCTGACATGGATATTTATATCCTGTTCAGGGACATGAGGACTTACGGCTTCAATGAGGATTATTACAGGGACGCCTCAAACAGGGACATCAAGTTCATTCGCTTTGAGCCGCAGGAACCGCCGGAGGTAGAACCCGGGGAGTCTGACGAGGGACGCCCGGTGCTTAAAGTTACCGTAACAGATTTTGTTCTGGGCAATAAGCTGTTGCTGGACGCTGACATCGTTTCGCTAGCTACCGCAGTTATTCCATCTGAGGCGACCAAAAATGTAGCGTCCCAGTTCAAGGTGACATTGAGCCCTGATGGCTTCTTTAAGGAAGCCCATGTGAAACTCAGACCTGTCGAGTTTGGAACAGATGGCGTCTATCTTTGCGGAATGGCTCATTATCCCAAGTTCCTGCGTGAAACCATCAATCAGGCTTATGGCGCTGCGGGACGTGTTCTGACTCTTCTCTCACGCGATGTTGTAGTGGCGTCGGGGTCGGTGTGTGAGGTGGATGAGAACAAATGCGTTTCGTGCGGAGCGTGTATTACTGCGTGTACTTATGGCGCCATTGATTTTTACGAAACACCCAAGGGCAGAAAGGCCAGAGTCAACTCTGTCCTGTGCAAGGGAGATGGTCTGTGCAACACCAAATGCGCAACCAATGCCATTCAGCTCAAGCACTTCACCGATGAGGAGCTATTGAGCGAAATTGATGCGGCGTTCACAGAGTTTGAGGACTTGCTGCCGCTGAAACGCTGTTGCTAGAAGCGTGTGGAAATAGGGGCGGAAATCTGGCCGTTATTACTGGCAGGAGGTGAAAAAGTATGACTTCAGGACTTAAATTCAAACCAAAAGTCTTAGGATTTGTATGCCATTGGTGAGTGTACGGCGCAGCCGATCTAGCTGGAGTTTCCAGACTACAATATACTACTGAAATGAGACTTATCCGCGTCATGTGTTCGGGGCGGGTTGATATGGAGTTCGTGCTCAGGGCCTTCTCGAACGGCATGGATGGCGTTTTTTTAGGCGGGTGCCGTCTAAACGAGTGCAATTATATTACTCATGGCAACTACCATGCGCTTAGTATGGTTCTATTGTTCAAAAAGATAATGGAGCGCATCGGGTTGAATCCTGAGAGGATAAAGATCGAATTCATGTCCGGCGCTGAAGCCAACATATTTGTCGAGACGGTTAACGGGTTTGTCAGGAAGGTCAAGGAACTTGGCCCGCTTGGCCAGGCTGAAGGCATCAGCGAGGCACAGTTGAAATTCAAACTGGAGGCAATCAGCCGGCTTGTTCCGTATATAAGGCTGGTAGAAAGGGAACGGCTCAGGATGCCTCTTGGATCAGAGGATTCTTACCACAAATTCTTCTCCAGCGATGAGTTTGAGCGCCTGTTTAATGAAACCATAGGCGACAAACTGGCTATAAGCCAGATTATATCACTTCTGCGTGAAAAGCCGCTTCCCACAGCGGAGATGGCAAAAAGCCTGGGACTGACCCCATCTGAGGTATCTAAACACCTGAATACCTCATCGCGGCAAGGACTGGTTCGCTACGACGAAAGCCAGAAATGCTTCGCTCTGGCCTGATCCAGGGAAACAGGCTTAGGATCAAAAGCAATAACTAGAGTAGGATACAGGCTATGGATAAAGAGAGAATTGACCAGATAATTGACAAGCATCACAGCGACCCCAGTTCACTGATTCAGATATTGCTCGACATTCAGGCCGAACATCATTGGCTTCCCAAGGAAGCCTTGGAGCAGATTAGCGAGAGATTGCAGGTTCCCATGACAAGAGTGCAGCATATCGCTACTTTCTACAAGGCTTTTAGTCTGGTTCCCAAGGGACGCCATCAGATTCACATTTGTATGGGGACGGCCTGCCATGTTCGGGGAGCGTCCAGGGTGCTGGACACAGTGGAAGGCCTTACAGGGATCAAACCCGGGGAAACTGACTTGGATCTGAAGTTCAGTTTGGAAACTGTTAACTGCTTGGGCTGCTGCGCCTTGGGACCGGTCCTGGAAATTGATGGTAAAACTCACGGCAAGATGGCGCCGGTACAGACTGCAGACGTGTTAAAAAACTATGATTAAGGAAAAACGATGGCGCGGATAAATTCACCTGCTGAATTGGAAGCATTCAGAAGTAACCTCATCTCGGGAAGAGACCCCAATAAAACCTGCATTACTCTGTGTTCCGGTTCTGCCTGCCATGCCTCCGGCAGTAGGGAAGTGGCTGCCAGTATAGAGGAGGAAATCCGGAAACAAGGCTTGGAAGGTGAGGTTGAACTCAGGAGAACCGGATGTCACGGATTTTGTGAGCGGGGCCCTATTATAGTTATTCGCCCTGACGATATCTGTTACTTTCAGATAAAGCCTGAAGATGTCCCCGAAATCATTTCCGAGACAATCAGACAGAAGAAAATTATAGAGCGTTTGCTTTATACGGATCCCATCACGAATGAGAAGATTATTCAGGAATCTGAAATACCCTTCTACAAGAACCAGGGGCGTCTTGTTTTTGGTTCGAACGTTCAGATTGATCCGAAAAGCATCGATGACTATCTAGCTTTGGGAGGCTATTCCGGATTATCCAAGGCGCTTTCGCAGATGAGTCCTGAAGGGGTTTTGGAGGAAGTCAGAACATCCAACCTCAGGGGCAGAGGTGGTGGCGGATTTCCTACGGGTAGAAAGTGGGCCGAGTCCCGTAACGCCCCGGGCGACATGAAGTATGTCATTGTCAATGCCGACGAGGGAGACCCTGGCGCTTATATGGATCGAAGCCTTCTCGAAGGAAACCCGCACTCCGTTCTTGAGGGTTTGATAATCGGGGCCTATGCCATCGGTTCCACGCAAGGATACATTTACGTCCGCCAGGAATATCCCCTGGCGGTCCAGAATGTGAATATCGCTATTCGGCAGGCGGAGGAATACGGATTTCTCGGCAAGAACATACTAGGTTCCGGTTTTGATTTTACCATTGATGTTCATCAGGGCGCCGGGGCCTTTGTCTGCGGCGAATCCAGCGCTCTAATGACCGCTTTGGAGGGAAAAGCCGGAGAGCCCCGTCCCAAATACATCCATACTGCTGTTAAGGGTGTTTGGGATAGACCCAGTGTGCTCAACAACGTTGAGACATGGGCCAATGTGCCGCTGATCATCAATAAGGGCGCAGACTGGTTTACTCAATATGGAACAGAGAAGAGCAAGGGCACAAAGATTTTCTCCCTTGTGGGCAAGATTGCCAACACCGGACTGGTAGAAGTTCCGATGGGTGTTACCCTGAGAGACATCATATTCAAGATTGGTGGGGGGATCTTGGGAGGCAAGAAATTCAAAGCCGTTCAGACAGGCGGGCCTTCCGGCGGATGCCTTCCGGAAGAATTGCTTGATCTCGAAGTCGGTTTTGATGAACTCTCCAAGGCCGGCTCCATGATGGGTTCCGGTGGCATGATCATTATGGATGAGGATACCTGCATGGTTGACGTGGCCAGGTACTTCCTGAACTTCCTCACAGATGAATCGTGTGGTAAGTGTGTCCCGTGCCGTGAGGGCATCCGGCAGATGCTCAAGACTCTTACCAACATTACCCAGGGAAAAGGGAAAGAGGGCGATATTGAGCTCCTCGAACAACTGGCCGAGGTTGCCGGTGAAGCCGCTCTATGCGCTTTGGGCAAGAGCGCTCCCAATCCGTTCCTAAGTACCCTGAAATACTTCAGGGATGAATACGAGGCCCATATCAGGGAGAAACGCTGCCCTGCCCTATCCTGCAAGGAGCTCATATCGTTCTATATAGATCCGACCAGGTGTCAGGCCTGTATGACTTGCCTCAGAAAATGCCCTTCCGAAGCAATTATCGGCGCCAAGAGACAAATACATGTAGTTGATCAGGACAAATGCACCAAGTGTGGCACCTGCTTTGAAGTTTGTCCGTCACGCTTTGCTGCCGTAAAGAAGATTTCGGGCGAGCCGGTTCCGCCTCCTATACCTGAAGAAGCCAGAACTATCGTGAGGAAGAGTAAAGAAAAATGAGCGAAATCCTGTTGAAGATCGATGGCAAAGAGGTTAAGGCCAGGGAGGGGATGACAGTTCTGGAGGCTGCTCAACGGGCAGGAATCTCTATTCCCACATTATGTCACCATGAGAAGTTGGAACCATACGGCGCCTGTAGGCTTTGTATAGTTGAGATCGATATGCGGGGTTGGAAGAAGCTGGTAGTTTCATGTCTTTATCCGGTAGCCCAGGATTTGGTCGTGACCACCAAATCGGAAAAGATTAACCGAATCCGGAAAATGATAGTGGAGCTGTTGCTGGCTCACGCTCCGGATGCCTTTGATTTGCAGGACTTGGCCAGAGAATACGGAGCTGACAGAGACCGTTTCGAAAAAGAATCATCCTTCTGCATTCATTGTGGTCTCTGTGTCAGATACTGCGCTGAAGTAAAAAAGAAACATGCCGTCGGATTTGTGAACCGCGGCGCCAATCGTGAAATCAGCTTCATTCCGGAAGTGGCCTCAAAAGAGTGCTGGAACTGCAAGGAATGCTTTCCACTGTGTCCGACCGAGGCGCTTCAAGCCGCCTATGTCCTTACCGAAGCCCTCATGTCACACACTCGTCAGTAGGACGCCGGAGCGAATATTAACCGCAACAAACTCTCCTTTGCGTAGTCAGGTTGGGCGCCGAATCAGGGCGCCTGACCAAAATTCCCCAATCCCTGTATTGATCCGAAATTGTCGCCATCATCATAAGCCGGCGTGATATCCGTTGAGTCAATAAACCTTATACTGGATACGGCTAGAGGCTCTCGTGGCGGGTTTGATAAATGGCGTTTCTTGGCAACCGTCTCAAGTCAAATTTTATTCAGCGACGTGGGGCTTACGATTTCTGCCACAACAGGGCATGCTATTCCTGAAAATGTATCAGGAATTTAGAGGCGCATGTCTTGGAATGGGCCGCTATATCGAGAGCTGTCTGGAAAAATAACTTAAACTCAGTACACCTAAACATTAACACAAACATTTATTGAAACGACAGACCTCATAGGAAATTCGTCGTATGGCCGCGTCCCTCGCCACAGGTTGTGAGACTCCGCCGACAGGAAATAGGTCTCAGGATCGGTTTCAAGTTGGCCGATGATTGCGTCGAGACTAGTCTTGTTAATACCAAACCCGGAGGTGATCCTCAGAAGTTGGTTGTAGTGATCGTCCGCACCGAGGCCTCGCAATACATGATCAATCGCATGTATCGTGAAACCGCCTTTAGTCGTCCACATGAGAATGCCTTGTATAAAATTCCGGATTTCCAAGGTGGATATGTGTTCGAGAACCGAGACACTATAAATACAGTCAAATTCCTTTTCTTCGGCAGAATCGAGGCCATCCGGGAAGTGGGCCCGAATGAATCTGATTCGCGGATACATTCGGGTTAATGACTCAAATTCCGTTGGCCCGTTACTGCTCCCTTCGTAAGGATCAATAATCGTAACATCGTAGCCTGAATCGGCCAGCATGTCCGCTATGTAAGGGGTCCCTGCGCCTATTTCCAGTAAACGCTTTCCTGGTTTGGTTGTCCCGACTATTGCTTTAAAGATCCAAGGACGCTGAACATCTTTTAGGTCATGATTGATTTGCGACAAATTGTTAAGATGGTCTATGCTGTCGCAATAGTCTCTAACTATCGAATACCCCAAGATAGGGCTACGGTAGTTTGAATATCGTTTCAAGGTGTCAGAAAAAGAATTGACGCATGCCTTGCTTTTAGAGCCAGACTCATTGGCCATGGAGAAAGAAAATGGTTTGTCTGATTTATGCATTACTTGATCATAAAATGCCGCTACTTTTCTTGCCGCTCTCTTCCATGTGAGATACTTCTCGGCAAAAGCTCTGGCGTTCGCACCCAGTTTACACATCAAGTCCGCACTTTCGAGCAGTTCAATGATTTTTCTGCTTATTTCCAACGCGTTACCCTCACCCAACAACAGACATTCTTTTCCATTTTCGACAAATCGTCCCAGATTGGCGTTTGGCATTATGGTCGGTCTACCCATGGCAAAAAATTCTGGTAGCTTGGAAGGAAACCTGAAGTCATTAAAGTCGTCCGAACAGCCCGGCTGAACGAAAACATCCGCCGCAGCCATGGTTTTGGCCAATTCTTTACGACGGAGGTATTTCAGGTTTATTGTTAGTGGATTAAGAGCGCCCTTCAGTTCGTTGTTCAATAGACCCACATGATCGACACCTGTCCGGATGAGTTTGACGGCGAAACCTCTACGATTTAGAAGTCCCACGGCCAGGTAAAGGCTGGCTACCTCCTTGCGGTTGGAGACATGCACGTTTCCCGGATAAACCAGAACAACGTCTGAATCCTTAATTCCCAGGGAACGCCGCAGATCATAGTTGACTGGAACCTGAGAAAAGAGTTCCTCATCAAATCCCGGCCAAAACACAAGCCCAGGACAGTTTGAGGGTTTGAATTCTAATAATCGATCCAGTAGCGTTGTGATTCCGGCGGCGCTTGAAAGAAATTCCTGACATTTTTGTGGATGGATAAGAGACGTTCCGATCGATGTGATCTGTTTATGCTCGCAAAGTAACTTAATCTGATCAAATGGCATTCCAAGATTCCGGGAGAGAATGTGCTCCTCATTGTCTTCCAGATGCACAAAATATGGGCAATTTAATTTCGAACTCAGTTTCAATGTAAAGCTTCTCACAAGTTCTCGAGGAGTCCAGGCATGAACAAGTGTTTCTCTACCATTGTTTGAAAAAAGAAACTCCTTCACGAGGGCTTCGTCGAAGGTAAGAATATCAAAAAGTGGATCACCGATGTTTACGATGGTTTCCTTGCAGTCAGGAACACAGACAATACAATTGCATTCCAATTTAACTAGCTCGTTGGCTAGATTAAAAACATGAATTGCGCTTTGACTCCTGAAGTCATGGTACAATACAAAGAAGATATTGAATTTTATCATGGATTGTTTAACCTTACCGAATAACCGGGAAATTTACCAATACTTGTCGCCCGCATCAACCAGATCGCCCCAAATATCCATTAGCAGAGCATCGTCAAAAGGGTCAGCCGATGAACCTCGTGTAGCAGACTCATGATGAATCAGTTTGGCTGTCGGGACGAACAGGATTGAATGCCCTGACTTACCAATGCGTAAGCAGAAATCGACATCCTGGTAATATGTTCCATAAAATTCATTAAGCCCTCCCAATTCCAGGTAGGTGGACCGTCTTGTCATCATACAGGCCCCCGTCACTGCGGTGACCTCTCGGGTACAGGCTAGAGAGCCAAAATACCCGTCACAATCACTAGGGAACCCTCTCATTACATGATCTGCACGCCAAACAGCATTTAATGAGACGCCTGCATGTTGAACCCTGTCATCAGGATAAACCAGCAGCGGACCAACAGCGCCGACATGAGGCAAGGTGACGTGAAATATCAAGGTTTCAATCCAATCTGGTGACAGTACCTGTGTATCATTGTTGAGCAATATTACATACTCGCCCTTAGCCACCATCACGCCTTGATTATTGGCTTTTGAATAATTGAACGTTCCTTCATAATGCAGAACTCTTACAGGATAATTTTTGAAGATTTCCAACGCTTCTTTGTCACTGGTACCATCGTCGATCAGAATTACTTCAATGTTCTTGTAAGTGGAGCGCCCAAAAATCGACGCCAGACACGGGCCGATATATTCTGGAGCGTCCTTGGTGGGTATTATTATGCTCACCATTGACGTATCGGCTTTGGGTAGAGGATACAAAACGACACGATGCGGCAAATTTACGTGCTGAATGGCGATAGCCTCAATGTTTTGCCTCAGAAGATGAGCGTTTACGGCGCTGACCTGCAATTGCCCGATTCCCGACTTCTGTTCGGTTCCAAGAGCAATGCTGCCTTCAATCATTCGCCAATGATAAAGAACTTGGGGGACATGTCTTATACGATCGGTCAATTCTGAAAGTCGCAAAACCAATTCGTAATCTTGAACCTTGTCAAACTCTGAATTAAAGCCTGATACCTTTTCGAAAAGATTTTTTTTCACAACCAACAGATGCCCGACATACATGACACCCATAAAAAAACATGGAGACCAGGTTGGCTTAAAAAAGGGTTCTTTCAAATGATCGCTCGTATCTATTTTATCCTGGTCTGTGTAGAGAATGTCGGTCTCGGGATTTTCGTGAAGAAATATGCCTATCGTTGCCAGAGCATTGGCGGTAAGTTCATCGTCATGATCCACGAATGCCAGATAGTCCCCTGTCGCCAGGCTTGCTGCCCTGTTAAAAGCTTTACTGATACCCAAATTCCGGTCATTAAATATAACCTTGATACGTGGATCCCGACTTGAGTGCTTGCTGATGATTTCGCGTATCCGATGGTTTGAAGAGCAATCATCTGCCATGCATAATTCCCAGTTTGCGTACTGTTGCTCATTAACGCTTTGAATCATTTTTTCAAGATACACTGGAGGCGGATTATAAGTTGCGGTTACAACAGATATCTTTGGCAATACATCGCAATATTTTCTGACCTTATAATTCAAGACTCGTGAATCGAGACAACCAGGATCGACATTGGCCCAGGCATTATACCGCTCATCCTTGCCTATTACCTGAAAACCGTTCCGATTTTCAGTGGCAGTACTGGGGCCGGGAAAGTCAATCAGGCTCATAAACTTGGTTAATAATCCCCTGAAATCCCCGAGCATTATCAATTTGAAAGCTTTTTTGAAATAGATTCTGGGGTTTCCCGATAAGATTATCGAGCTGATCACTGAAATGGGCCAAGAAGTAACCCTCTGATAGCTCGACTGGACAACCTTGTGGATTCCTGACATCACCCCGCGGGAAATTCCCCGATACGCTGAATGGAACGGGCCTTTGAAACGTAAGAGATTCGCTCTATCTTGAGACAATTCACTCCCCCCTCATCAGTGAAGTTCGTCTTCAAACGAACTGTTTAAACGGATCAAGTCGATTTGGAAACAACTTGAAGATGTGCGCCATTTTCCCAGATATTTTATGTCATTACGGCCTGATTCGTGTTATTGAATTTCATTGTAGAGCTGATCCGGTTCTTTTCCTGGAAAGGCGATGGTCCATCGCCTTTCATATTGTCAAGGTCAAAAATCCGACAAGTCCCGGGTGCAACCGTTTGGGCCAACATGATATTCTGGACAATCCATATTTACAGCGCCCTCGGAAATATTAGTCAAAGCTTGAGGACCTCCAGCCTTGCCTCAACAGATTGAACAGGCGAATTGCCGGTAATGTTAGCTTCCAGATAATTGAATTGTGGATTTTTTGGATAGTTGTTGACAGAGCATGGATCTGGTTGCGTTGGTCTTCAGAAAACTTGATGAGCTTTTCCATCTCACTTTTCCCTGTCTCGATCGACTGCTCCAACCTCACTATACATTCTTCGTTGAAATCTATTGTTTTCGTCAATTCATGTATGTTTTTATTCAGAGACCACATTTTGGATTTCTGGGACATTTTTTGGGCTTTCAAGATTTCTGCGACGCCCCTCCAGGCATCAATGCACTCCAGCAAAGCTTCATACCCGATGGCAATGTAGTTCATGGTTATTTCCAAACACTCTACGGGCTCATTCACTAATTCAAGATTCAGATCAATGAAGGGTTCCTGAGTTGCGAAATAATATTTGGAATCGGTTTCCAGCACTCCGTTGTGAGTCGATAAGCCAACTGGAATAGATTCCCTTGCTGCTGTAACGATCCTTGCTTCACCAATCCGGACGACACAGGGAGCCATGTCGGGCAAAAAACGCAATGCCTTGATAGGAGAGTATTCATGTAGGGGAAAAATCAGTGATGACTTGTCACATTGTTCGTCAATCACGCTGTATAGTGTTTTGTCAAAACCGTGGCCAATGTCTATCAGAAGTCGGGATTCATAAAAAACAGAAAAACCGGTGTTGCTACGCCCCTTCCAGTTAATGACCTGTCTATTCAGTCTTATGAACTCGTCGTAGGGAAATCTGTTCAGGTCACGAGTGAATGACTCTTCCATAGGTCTCAGGGATTCCGCAAAATCATAGACTCCATCCCGAATACCATTCATAAGAATCAGGTAGGTTTCCTTGACGTAATCAGGAAGACAATGGATTGGTCCCCGATTCCCAGACGATGCGACATGATGCCTCAGCGCAGGATCCAAAAATGATTCTATTTGTCGGGCAGTCTGCCCTGTTTGTAAAGGGAAGGAAAAACCAAGCTGCTCCTCCAGGGAACCGATTGTACGCCGCCAGTCATTGAGGAGACTTTCGTAAGTGAGGAATGCCCTCTTACAACCTTCGGTATGTTTTTGCGCTGACAACACATGATTGAGCCACAATAGTCCTCCCTTCCCGAGGGGCATGTTGTCCCGTTTGTGCAGTGACAGCGCTACTTCGTGAGGATGCCTGATGATGTTAACGTAAAAAGGCTCACAATCAAGATGAACCAGGATATTTTTCCAGAGAGGCAAGAGTCGTCCCAACCTGGGATCCTTGACCGCCCATATTCTGGAATCAGCAAAATTTCGCCTTATATACGACAAAATTGCCTGGACACTACAAGAGTCTATTATTCTCTCGACCCAGCCATCCGGCAACGGACCAATATCATCCCAACATGAATCAAGCGATTCAAGAATGTCCTGATGTGCCCGGATGATGTTCAGTGACTCCCAATGTCCCTTTTCATTGCTTGGAAATGCGCCCAGAAGGTCAGGACCGAGTTCTACTCCAAGGAGGTTCAACACTCGTGTCAGGGCCGATGTTCCACTGCGATGCATGCCTACAATAAGGATAACTTTTTGCTTCATACCCTAAGAGGTTAATTTTATTCAGTAGTTTTCAATTCCGGGAGCTACAGTGTGGCGATCCATAAAATCGCACTTAACACAAAAATCCATTATTCCCGTTACATGGCTCTTTTCGGAAAGAACGCGAAAAGCCATTAAATCCAGCTTTCGATCAAGATAAATTTCCTCTGACCCATTAAAACCCAATACCCCGCCATTGGTAAAATACACCCCTTGTGTGAGGGAGCACCTGAAGCGCCACTTGACAGATATTTCCGAATTTTCCCTGATATAAGGGATTGCATTTTCCGGAGATGACGATACGGCTCCCCCGAGTTCAAAACCTGTTAGCGTTTTGATCAACATCCCGAATCTGATCGAGTAACATGCTCTTCTAAACCTTACATCGTAGCTGTAGATGTAAGTAGCGCCATGAATGAGAGTGTTAACTTTATGGCCATCAAGAGTTTGAATGGTCGGATTCTCGATAATAGCCCCCTGACTACAGTAAGATATTGGCTGTTTGACTAACAGGTTTGGATCAAAATATGGTCTGAGTTCATCCGATGGCTCATGATTTAGGTCTTTCTCAATTTTTGCAGACGCACGATTTCTCTTGGCCGGTTCCGTCTTCTCGTGAGCGATGTCTAGTTGCAACTGGTTCCGACGGTTTTTCGGGGCATGAAACAGGCGATGATATTGGCTGACAACATCCCTGGGGGAACCTCTTAGCAATATTCTACCTGATTCCAAAAGAATGGCTTCAGAACATAATTCGACTATGATGTCGGTGGAGTGCGTCACAAAAAGAATGGTGGCACCACTTTTCTGTAATGAGCGCAGTTTTGAGTAGCATTTTCTCTGAAAAAGCTCATCACCAACAGCGAGCGCTTCATCGACAACCAGAATGTCCGGCTGAACGTTAATGGCAACAGCAAACGCGAGTCTGACATACATTCCGCTCGAGTATGTTCTTACCGGCTGATCAATGAATTCTCCAATATCCGCAAATTCGGCTATCGATTCGTAGCGTTCATCTGTTTGTTTTTTCGTGAGGCCAAGGATTGACGCATTCATGTAAACGTTGTCACGACCGCTGAAATCCGGATTGAAACCTGCCCCCAATTCAAGCAGGGCGGAGATACGACCATGGGTTTCGTATGTCCCGCATGTCGGCGCCAGGGTTCCGCAAATTATTTGAAGCAGTGTGCTCTTGCCAGAACCGTTTCGTCCCACGATGCCCACGGTCGCTCCTTTCCCGACATCGAAGGTTATTTCTTTGAGAGCCCAGAATTCCTTGCAGTACTCCTTGTTTCCTATTGGCGTCCAACGTGCCATCAGAGACCTAAGCGACTGTTTCAGACGATCACTCGGATCTTTCCAGAGCCGGTGTGACTTGCCTAGGTTTTGCGCTGAGATGGCAATTTCAGCCCTTTGCGCATGATCAGGACATGAAACGTCGTGATGTTTAGTATTGAGCATTGGAATTGTGTTCATGCATCTTGAATATCCTGGCGCAAAGGATAATGTTCACGGATGAGACTCGGGACACTGAGGTAAATCTTGTTCTCAAGTTACAGGACATCGGCGAAGGCCATCTTGGTACGCATGAACCACTCATAGCCCAACTGCATTACCGCAATAGAAACCGCTGAAGAAATACCCAGCCATGTCCAGTCAGGATACTAGCCTCATAGCAGGGTTCGTCTGGATTCTTCCAAAACGGCTGTTAACATCATCAACGGTGTCACCAGTGACCATAAAACTCCGAGAAAGGACCCCTTGTAGCGTCCGGTGAAATCCCGCCAGGCAAAAGGTCTGATCAAATTTCGATGACTGCATAGGTTACGAAGCAGTTTTGCAGTGTTCATTTCAGTCAGAAC
>CAITZA010000425.1 GCA_903896745.1 uncultured Desulfomonile sp.
AAAAAGATCTGGAACTGATCGAAAAACTCGCTGGATATTATGGATTGGGCCTACAGAGGAAGAGGACAATGGAAGCCCAAAATATCCTCATTTCAGCAATAAATAACGCCTCAGAAGGTTTCGTGATAACAGACTCATCCGGAAAAACCAAATTCGCTAACCCGGCCTTCTGCTCCATGACCGGATACTCTAACGAAGAACTGTCGGGTCATTATGCCCTTTTTCTGGAGTCTCAATGTAATGACGAAGCGACTCTTGCAGATATTACCCTGGCGATAAAGAGTGGGCTGGCATGGGCAGGGACGCTTTCATGTTCCCGAAAAGACGGAAATTACTATATTGGAGATGTTTCTCTAATTCCTGTCAGAAGTGACAGGGGTGACATCGCTAACATTGTTTCAATAGTGCGTGACATATCCCAGGAGGTCAGACTACAGGAACAACTGGCTCAATCCCAGAAGATGGAGGCGATAGGAACCCTCGCTGGTGGAATTGCCCATGATTTCAATAACATCATTTTTGCAATTATCGGATACGCTGAATTAGCCAAGGACATGTCATCCGAGACCGATCCGGTTCAGACTTATCTGCGGCATATTCTGGAATCCGGCGATCGCGCCGCCAACATGATCAGGCAGATACTCACCTTTAGTCATCAGTCCAACCCCGAAAAAACGGACCTGAACATCACACCGATCATTAAGGAGGGATTGAAGTTCCTGAGAGGCGCAATACCGTCCTCAGTTGAAATAATTCACGACATAAGACAGGACTTGCCGAACATTAACGCTGACCCTACTCAGGTGTACCAGATCCTTATGAATCTTTGCACAAACGCCGCATATTCCATGAAAACCTCAGGCGGAACACTGTCTGTCACATTGTCGGCAGTGGAACTGGGACAGGACTTTACTGACCTGCACGGCCCACTTGCTCCCGGTAAATACGTCAGGTTGACGGTTTCAGACACTGGCGCCGGTATTTCGCCCAAAATTATCAGTAGAATTTTTGAGCCCTACTTCACAACCAAGTCGGTTGGGGAGGGAACGGGTCTGGGACTGTCCGTGCTACATGGAATAGTGAAGAGCTACGGAGGAACTGTTACGGTCTATAGCGAACTCGGACAAGGCGCCACGTTCAACGTCTTTTTCCCTACTGTCGGAGTAGAGCCTCCTCATGTAGAAGAGGCTGACACCCAAATGAACCTTTTTGGAAATGAGAGAATTCTATGGGTTGACGATGAAAAGATTTTGATCGAAATGTCCCGTGATTACCTGGAGAATCTTGGCTATGTTGTGACATCAAACCAGTATCCATTAAAAGCGCTGGAACTTTTTAGAAAAAACCCTCAATTTTTTGATGTTGTCATCACAGACCTGACGATGCCGAAAATGTCCGGGATTGAGCTTGCAGCGGAAATGAGCGCAATTAGGCCTGATATACCCATTATTATGTGTACGGGGTTCAGTCACATAGTTTCAGAATCGGAAACATTGCGCGCCGGCATAGTGTCTGTTATTCACAAACCGATTTCCAGAAATGCCCTTGTTCGCGCAATACGCAAGGTTATTGACCTGAAGGCGTAGGGAGACTTGTTGGGCGCCTGGGCCCGGGAAATCCATGATCCGGGATTATCATCATCAGACCGGTCAGAAAAAGAACGACCGGAATTAAAACAGATCATGACCTGTCAATTTTATAACGCCGGGTTTCCTGTTGTTGTTTGGGAAATCCTGCTATTTTGAATATATAAATGAGGAGTTATGAAGTGGAAGACAACAGGGTTCTGGATGAGCGTCGAATCGGGACGCCAAATTCGGTCGGAAGCACCCTGTGGGAACGCTTTCAGTTCCTAAGGGTTTGTGATCATGATTTCTATCTAAATTATTGCAAGCTTGTAACGCTGTGTGACTATTGGCTGACATTCAGGGACACGGAATCACTTCGAGGCCGTTACGCGGATTTCAAGGAATTTGCCATTGCGCACGGTGAGGGCAAATGGTTCGAAGGTTCGGAATTGAGGGGTTATCTGGGGCACATTTTCGGGCTCGTTGCGGAAAATCCACATGATGAGGAAGGCCCAAGCCCATTAAATAATGTCTCCAATAGCCAGATCATCGCATTGCTTGCTATCGATTTTCTCAAAAATCACCCCGAACTTTGTGATCAGGTAAAATTTGATTTCGATGAAGCCTATAACGAAGATTTCTTCAATCTCATAAAAAAACCATTCACCGTTGATCCCAAATAGTTTTCAAAACCAGATGTCAAAACATCCAAATTTGCGGGGGTAGGCTCTTATGGCTACACCCGACTCCATTTGACAACTTTAGGGAAACGCAATAACCGCCTGACGCATTAACCTTTTTTCCCAACTTGGGCGCAGATCCGGGAATCTTGGAACAAGTTACAGACGCGCTGGAAAAAACTTTCAAAGAACAAAAAAATCTTGCCCTGATTGGCCCTGGATGGCACACGTCAGTGGGAAAATAGGGAACAAGAGGATTTTGTCGAATCTGGAGGCGCTAAAAAGCCTCAGGATAATGAAAATAGTTTGGGGGATGTACAAATGATATATTGATTATATCCCCAAATGATGTATTTTTGTGATTAAAGCTTAACTAGTCTTGCTCCAGTTGATCCATTCCTACATGGCGGCGGGCGTTATTCGACAGTTAAGACCGAAGAGCGTGGCGCCGTGCCGTGGATAGTTCCGAATTTATCTTCGATTTATCCCCGATCACCGTAGACCTCGTATTTAAACAACCTATGAGCGCTTGCGCCAGATTGTGTCGGGGATTCCCGAAAAAGGAGCTAAGAAATGAGTTTTAACATTTATGTCGGTAACCTTTCATTCAATTCTAACGAAGATGATCTCAGAAATCTTTTTGGACAGTATGGAGAAGTCGAAACTGTCAAGATAATCATGGATCAGTTCACAGGAAAATCTCGCGGTTTTGGTTTTGTAGAAATGAAGGATCGTGAAGAGGGATTGGTAGCCGTCAAGGAACTGGATTCCAGGGAAGTAGGTGGCCGGGCCCTCAAGGTAAACGAAGCAAAGCCCAAAACCTCTGGTGGCGGTGGTCGTAGAGATGACAGGGGTGGCGGGCGAAGGGACAACCGGGGCGGTGGTTCACGCTGGTAATACCTGCCTGTAAAACAAATTAACAGATCTTTCAGAAAACCAAACAGGGGCTTGATTCGTCAGGC
>CAITZA010000426.1 GCA_903896745.1 uncultured Desulfomonile sp.
GAGTTTATGCATATCGTTCCAGAGATTTTGTGGTGGTTATTCGCTGTTTTGTTTCTATGCCTTTTTTACAAACCTTTGCGCGATCTTATTCCGAAAATCAATGGATTTGAATTCAAAGGACTCAAACTCACTTTTTTGAGCGAATCCTTCAATGGAATCATGAAAGTTGCGTTAGCGGCAAAAAACAGGACATGGAATGTTACGGTTCCTGAAAAGGATAAGGAGAGAGCGTTGAAAAGAGCGCTTGCCCATCAGCAGTTGCTTGCCGATGCCCGAGTGCTTTGGGTGGATGATCGACCGGAAAACGATAACAATGAGCGCCGGATGTTTCAGCAGCTTGGCGTGTATTGTGATTTTGCCCAGACGACCGAGGCCGCGCTTGAATACCTGAAGGAGTACGAATACCATTGTGTTATTTCAGACATGGAGCGCGAGGGCGAACCGGAATCGATCCGGAAAACGGCTGGAATCGAGCTGATAAAGTTGATGCGAAGCCGCCAGATCATGCTGCCTGTGATTCTTTATGTCGGGAGCTATGACAGTACCCTCGGAACTCCTCTGGATGCACTGGGTATTACCAATCGCCCCGATCAGTTATTGCACCTGCTTGTCGATGCGCTTGAAAGAACGAAACGCTGAATTTCATACAAACCCCTAAACCCCAACACCGGCATGACCCCGAGAACTATTGCCAGCAAGACTTTTCTTCATCATTTCTGTGACCGGAACGGGCAGAGTGAAAAGCGTTTTTGTTTCATTCTCGGCGCGGGCGCATCTCGTGCATCCGGGATTCCGACTGGCGCTGAGTTGGCGAGGCGATGGATCGGGGAGCTTGAGGAGCGTTATCCGGGTGAAGAGCTTGAGCAGTGGTATGCTGAAGCGAAGATCGACAAAAACGATCCTGCTTCGGGTTATTCCGCAATATATGACAAGCGTTTCGAGTTGGACGAGCGGGATGGATATGCTTTTCTGGAAGAGCAGATGGATGAAAAGGAGCCGAGTTGCGGTTATGCAATTCTTTCCTGGATATTGACCAATACCGTACACAACATCGTTATCACGCCGAATTTCGACAGCCTGAACGAGGATGCGCTTTTCATCTACACGAAAAAGAAGCCGCTGGTCGTTGGGCACGAGTTGCTTGCCCCGTTCATCAAGCCAAACATGACGAGACCTCTGATCGTCAAGATACACCGCGACATTTTGTTGTCGCCCAAGAGTTCACAAGGCCAGATTGGTAAAATGGCAGATGGATTTTCCAAGAGCCTCCAAACGGTTTTCAAACACTGCACACCTGTGGTAATCGGTTATGGTGGTAATGACGGTAGTCTCATGGGGTTTCTTGAGCAGATTGATCCGATTCCGGGTGGAATGTTCTGGTGTTACCGCGAAACTGACGGCAAACCCACTGGCACTATCGCCAATTTGGTAGAGAAACATAGAGGACATTTTGTCGCAGTCAAGAGTTTTGATGATTTCATGATACAGATTGGCGATCAGCTCAAAGTCCCAAGACAAGATGGTGAAGTGATTGAGCTTGCCAACAAGCGAGCGGAAACTTATCGATCACAGATTGATATCATTACCAAAGCGGAAAACGGTGATGACGAGACGGGAAAAGCTCTTTCAAACATTATCGAAAGAAGCAAAAAGAAAGACTGGTGGTATTTTGAGAATTTAGCAACCAAACAAAAAGGCATTGAAGAAAGAGAGGCTGTGTACAAAGAAGGAATTGAACATATTCCCGATTCTCCGGAACTTCTTGGTAACTATGCTTTATTCTTAGACGTGGTTAAAAAAGATATAAAAAAAGCGGAAGAGTATTATGAGAGGGCACTGAAAGTAGACCCAAATGACGCTACAAATCTTGGGAATTATGCACAGTTTTTATGGAATGAAAAAAAGGATATGGAAAAAGCAGAGGAATATTATCAATATGCACTTAAATTTGATCCATATGACTCAAAAAATCTGTATGATTATGTTTTATTGTTGCTTGATCAAGATAAATTTGATCAGGCATTATCTGTGTTAACTGATGCTTTCGATTATTTAAATAAAAATGAACATGAGACTAAGCTTGAACTTGAACTATGGTTCTACGCCTATGCAGTGTTCTACAAAGAATATCCTGAAAGCCGAGAGGAAATAGAAGAAATCCTAAACAAAGGCGTTCGCTCACCCGGTTGGAATTTCAACGGCATCCTTGAAATTGCAAAAAAACACGGCCATCCCGACTTCGAGAAGCTTTGTGAGTTTGAGTGGTTGATTACCGAAAAGTCCTGATCGCTTTCAAATCACCCTATCCCCCCTCACTGCACAATCGAAGGATATAATTTCGAGGTTACGACGATGAGTATGAAGAGCGTTCCTGTCAGTACGGTTATATCCATTCCGATGCCGAAGATGGTTGCGCC
>CAITZA010000427.1 GCA_903896745.1 uncultured Desulfomonile sp.
CTTATTCTTGGCGTTTCTGGAGGAAGTCCAATCTTATCGAAGAGATCCTCCAATAAAGCCACGCCGTCAGGACCGCCGTGTCTATCGCCATCAAGAACAACAAGACCTGCTTTTCCTAAATCTACTGCGGGTATGGCATCGGGACGCTGCGCTAACATTTTTAGCAAGCATTCAGGATCAGTTGTGGAATGGTCTTGCCAGTTACCAGGCAAAGCCGGGATTTTATCTTTTGTGCATGGAAAAATAGGGATCCCCGCCTCAATTAGACGAGAGAAATGTTCAGGTAATTTATTCATTGTCGGACTCCATGAATATTGGAGCCACACGTTTGCGGTAAAGCCTGAAATCAGATAGATTGGATTTGCTTAATACCTAATCTTCATCGGGCTGCACTGCAAAGTGTGGCTCGATTTGTATTAGGCGGATGTCTTTTCTGTAATTCCTGGGACTATTTTCTTAATTTTTGAAAATTGATCATACCTATTTTTCTGATCCGATAATTTCTCACCTCGTCGGTCCTTAAGTCTTTCTTCCAACCAGTTTTCGATCTCCTCCCTAACCCAGCAAATTTTATTAGGTCCCAGCCGTAATCGGTTAGGAAATCTGCCATCATCCTCCATTCGCTTTATCTGCTGAGGGCTATAGGGGATTAGGATTTTTATTTCTGCGCTCGTTATTAGAGTGCATTTGTTATCATCAGCAGTCATTAGATACCTCCGCTATTTAAGATAATCGGGGAGGTTCTAGTGAGGGCGAGAGGTAATAACCTAGGCTTGTTATTACCTTTTTCTTCCTTTGTAGGGACTGGCCTCGGAGAAGCCCTTTAGTATGGGGAATAAGCCGCCGTCAGCTGTGATCTTAGTGGAGCTTGATTTACCTGATGGGTTTGCAATCGTCTCTAAATCAAACCAATAATTAAGCTGAGAGGTTGTGAAATGCTTCAGGTCGCTAGGTTGTTTTTTAAATTTCTTTATACAGGGGGTAAGTTTTGTGTTCATAAATTTTAACGTCCCGTATGGAATTCCGGTATGTTTTTCTACACGCTCAGTCCTTTTTTTTAATTTTACGCCTTTTGGTCGATTTCTAATTACAAAAAGAGACATCATTAATAGCTTTTGATCATTAGTTAAATAATTATCCTTTGGGGTTAGGTCTTGATCAACGGGTGACAAAATAAGCTCTGCATCTTTCCCAACATTCAGCAAATCTATGTCGTGAATGAAATCACGACGCGCTGCGGTAAATTGAGAGCTAATTAGGTCCCATGGACTGGGCATTGCGGGAATTTCTATTTCGATAACGTCACTATTACTATCAAGTTTTGTGAATATATTTTTGTAAACTTCATCAATTATCTTTTCTAATATTAATCTTCTGTAGACTTTTGTTCTGTTTTCTTTGTTAGGATATTGATCGAATAAGGACATATCTTTTGGAAGTGAAAGCAGAGCTTCTCTGATTTTATCCTCTAACAAAATGGGCATAAGGTCTCTTGCAGCCCCTAGTCCTTTTTTCTTATCGTCGTTCATAGCGGTTGTTCCGCAAGTAATTTTTCAAAACAACTACACCAAAGTTCCATCGCTTCACGTTTTTCTGTCAGATAATCGTGTCTGTCATAATAAACTGAGCCGACATCTGTCATGGCGTGCCCCTGAAGGCGGTTTCGTATTTCTAGAGACAATCCGAAACTTGCTCCGAGTGTTTTAAACGTTCGCCTTAGGTCACGAGGCGAGAACTTTTTCATTCCGTTATTTTCAATAAAGCGCGACAGAGAATGGTTTAGACTGTCATGTCGCCGGGCGCTTCTTACCTTCCCAATGATTTTATTGGATGGAAAGAGCAGGGGGCCAGATATTGATAACGCCCTGATATCTTTCAACAAATCTGTATGAAGTCTGGTTAGTGGGACGATGTGCGGTTCTGTTGTTTTGTGGCGAGTTTTGCGACGGTGACCGGGGATAGTCCAAATTTTCTCTTTTTTCATCGAACTCATCCCAGCTTGCGCCCAAGACTTCTTCTACGCGCTGTCCGGAAGTTAGAATTAATTTTAGAGACAAGAGCATGATGGGAGTTAGGCCGTCGCTGGACCAAAGTGACCGCACTTCTGTCGGGTTTAGGTGCCTTTTCCCACGCGGCTTTACGCTCTGGCTTTTCCGGACGCTTGCAACCGGGTTGATGCTTATTTCGAAGGATTTTGTCTTGCCTCGCCAGCGGGTTAGAGACTGTGCGTTAGCCCCAAGTTCGAACGCTGCCCGAAGATAAGATCGGGTGTTGTCGGCTTGGACCAACGCACCGCGTTGCGCAATTGGCGTTAAGATGTCGAGAATATCTTCTCTTGTTATGAGGTGGGCCGGACGAGTTAACAAATAGGGATGAATATCCTTGGCCGTTATCCGCCTTACTTCCTTTGCCGTTCGTTTGCCGTCAGTTTCAAGATCTGAGGCATAGAGGTTCATCAAATCCTCGAGAGTTCCCAACTCTCGCTTGGCTATTC
>CAITZA010000428.1 GCA_903896745.1 uncultured Desulfomonile sp.
CGTATCCAGACCGCTGTCCGATGCCATTGCCCTCGTAAAAGTAATCGCTTTTCCCATGATTTTAACCAGTTCATGCGGAAGCGCTTTATTCATGAGTATCATCAGGGACCAGCGCGATATGCGCGACAGGGCTGCAGCCGAGTTTCTCTCTCGAGCTTTGAACATTGCCCAACGAACACTCGGATTGCTTACACGCGGCTTTGACAGGAAGACTGCTGAAGCTGTGGCCAAAATTATTCACGAAGAAACCGGTGTTAGCGCTGTGGCCATTACGGACACGGAAAAAGTGTTATCGTTCGTGGGGACCGGATCAGATCATCATCTGCCAGACATGCCCATATCATCGCCTCTGACAAGAATTGCAATCGATGAAAACAAAGTTGTATTTGTGGATGGTTTGAATGACAAATTCGTTTGTCCCATCTCTGAAAAATGTATGCTCAAGTCAACCCTGATTGTTCCTTTAACGGACGAAAATTCTGTCGTCGGGACTATTAAACTTTATGAAGCCAAAAACAAACGGTTCCTGAACATGAACAAATCGCTCGGAGAAGGAATTGCACGCCTGTTGTCCAATCAGCTACTGTTGTCGGGCTATGAGCAGCAAAAGAAGCTGCTGGTCGTTGCAGAGCTAAAGCTCCTGCAGGCTCAGGTCAATCCGCATTTCCTGTTCAATTCACTCAATACGATTGTCGCAATCCTGAGAAAGGACTCCGATAGAGCCAGAGGTCTGTTGATCCATCTCAGCTCATTCATGAGGAAGAACCTCAACAGAACTAGGGAATTTTCTACTCTGGAAGAGGAACTTGCTCACGTGAATTCGTATTTGACTATTGAAAAGGCCCGTTACGAGGACAAACTTACCGTGGTTACGGACATAGATAGTGATTTGCTCAATCTGACGCTGCCCGCATTCACTTTGCAACCGTTAGTAGAAAATGCGATAAAGCATGGCATAAGCGCCATGCTTGAGCCTGGCGTTGTGACCATAAAGGCTTACAGGGAAAATGGGACCGCCATCATTGACATTGAGGATAATGCGGGGGCTTTCATGGAAAAAAGTAATGAAGACGGACATGGCGTCAGAATTGTGGATAAACGCATAAAACTGGTTATGGGAAATAATTACGGCGCGGTTACATATTGCGTTCCGCACGAAAAAACTCTTGTCAGGGTTAGCGTTCCGGTAGAGGGCTTTTTTAATGATTCGCGCATTAATTGTTGACGATGAAATTCATGCGCGAGATGAACTGGAAGCCCTCTTGCTTGAGACAAAGGCTTTCTCTATCGTCGGAAAATGCGATAACGCTATAGAAGCCCTTGAGGCGGTTAAGCGCGAGAAGCCACATGCCTTGTTTCTTGATGTGCAGATGCCCGGCATTACCGGCCTGGAACTGCTAAGCATGATCGATGAAGACATTATGCCAGTGGTTGTTTTTGTCACAGCATTCGATGTGTATGCGATAAAGGCCTTCGAAGAAAACGCCCTTGATTATCTACTAAAGCCTGTTGAAAAGCAGAGACTTGCAAAAACTATCGTCAAACTGCGCAAAAAACTGGCTGACAACAGCCCTAATGTGGTTTCCGCCGTTGAAATCAAAAGAATACCTTGTGTCGCTTCAAACAGAATCAAACTGATACCTGTTTCAGATGTTGAATACGTACGATCTAATGCAGCGGGAGTTTACCTGATTTGTTCACAGGGAGAATTCTTTACCGAAATTACCCTCAAGGTACTGGAATCGAGAAGTAATCTCATTAGGTGTCACAAACAGTATCTTGTTAATATTGATCAGGTTGATGAAATAATCCTGCAGGACAATCAGGCTGCCATGATTCAGACCCGTCTAAAAAAAGTGGTTCCGGTAAGTAGAAGGTATTTGAAAAAAATCAGGGATGAGCTTGGCATTTAGATGTCGAGAGATACTGCGGGTTACAAACTTCTTAATTGATATT
The DNA here is from genome assembly GCA_903896745.1 of uncultured Desulfomonile sp. Taxonomy (GTDB): domain Bacteria; phylum Desulfobacterota; class Desulfomonilia; order Desulfomonilales; family Desulfomonilaceae; genus CAITZA01. The sequence goes on from CAITZA010000428.1 coordinate 1,957, forward strand.
TCTGTTGTCAAACGGCGCCGGCAAATAATGTTTTTACATCAGAGGGAGTAGATGAGGCTTCGAATCATAGTAATGGTGCTGTCCGTGGTGGCGCTAGTGTCATCAAGCATGGGAGGTTACTTTTACTATCGCGCTCTGAAGGATTCCGCTATTGCAGAGACCCGAAAAGATTCAGCGTCGAGATCTCAGGAACTCAGGGGTCGCTTTTCATCATTTCTTATCGAACAGGCGCGGCCTGTAAAAGCTCTCGCAGGGCTCGAAGAGACACGTTCAGCGCTTTGCGATCCCAATGGCGATAATCTGCACAAAGTAAACAGAATTCTTGATCATTTCAACATATCCATGGATTCAAGCGTCTGTTATTTAATGGATATTGAGGGTGTCACGCTTGCCTCCAGTAACAGGAATCAAACAGACAGTTTTGTAGGCAAGAACTTCTCATTTAGACCCTATTTTCAGGAAGCTCTGAGAGGCGCGCCATCGATCTATATGGGACTTGGCGTTGAGTCAGGAAGCAGAGGTGTTTATTACAGCCATCCGGTCAAGAGACCTGACGGAAATGATGTAATTGGCGTAGCTGTGATTAAGGCCACCATGGACCTGATAGAAAAGGAATTGAACCAGGGCCATTCAGAAATCGTCCTGCTTGTAGATCCACACGGAATGATTTTTGTGTCGAGTCGTCCAGACTGGCTCTTTCAAACTCTTGAAAGGCTATCGCCCGAACAAGCGCTTGGCATATCAAATAGCCGCCAATTCGGAAAGGGGCCTTTTGTTTGGACGGGTCTTGTTGCAAGAAGTCCTAATATTCTGGTTGACCAGTCTGGGCATGACTTTCTGAGCTACAGGCTTCCGATAGATGGTTTTTCGGGTTGGAGCGTTGTTTACCTGCAGGAACTGGCATCAATTTATCGAGGACTGGCTGGCCCGTTTTTTAGTATAGCAGCATATCCATTTCTGCCGCTATGTATCCTCGTGGGGTTGTCTGTCGGGATTCTTTACAGGACTGCAAGCAGGGATATCGTCAAGCGCAAAGTCGCCGAGGAAGCCCTTCGCGAGAGCGAAGAAAGATATCGATACCTTTATAACAATACCCCAGGCATGTTACATTCGGTCGATCCCAAAGGGCGGCTCATCAGTGTTAGTGATTACTGGCTCAACATTTTGGGTTATAGTCGCGACGAGGTAGTTGGCAAGAAGCTTTCCAACTTCCTCACCGAGGACTCCCGCCGTTACGCTGACGAGGTTGCGCTATCCGAATTCCTGGAGAAAGGTTATCTGTCGGACATATCATATCAATTCAGGAAGAAGAATGGGGATACTATCGATGTTCTTCTTTCCGCCATAGCGGAGAGGGACGCAAACGGAAGGGTTCGGCGGTCTCTTGCCGTCCTGGTGGATGTTACCGAGCAAAAACGCGCTGAAGCGGAACTACGTATTACCAGAGAACAGCTCCGAAAGTATTCCGAAGAGCTGGAACTACAAGTTGATGAAAGAACCGAGGCAATCAATAGCATACTAAAAAACACTCCCTCCATGGTTTTTCTCAAGGACCCGGAATTCAGATATTTAATGGTTAACTCCAAATTTGAGGACGTTTTGGGTCTCAAGGAGGAACAAATCGTCGGTCATACGGATTACGACATTTTTTCACCTGATATGGCCGATCAATTCAGGATAAACGACACCACAGTGATCAAGGAAAAGCGGGCGTTGCAGGTCGAGGAGCTTTTTCCGTACAAGAGCGCCTCGCGCATTTATCTGTCAGCCAAATTCCCTCTTTTTAACAAGGATGGCTCAGTACAAAGCCTATGCGGAATAGCGTCCGACATTACAGAAATAAAAAAAGCGCAGTTGCAGCTCAGGCGGCTTTCAGCGAGTATAATGTCCGGACAGGAGAAAGAACGCACGGCAATAGCCAGAGAGCTTCACGACGAGCTAGGCCAGGCATTGACGGCGTTAAGGTTTGACGCTGTATGGATCAGGGATCACGTCAGGGAGGTTGATCCCGTGATTGCAAAACAGGCTGCGACCATGTGTGTTTTGATAGACAAAACGATTGATGATGTTCGCGGGATTGCGCTTAGACTTCGACCAGGAGTTCTGGATGATCTGGGGCTCATAGCGGCCCTCGAATGGATTATTGGTGATTTCAGAAAAAGAACGAGAATAGACTGCGAATTCCTGCATGAGGAAGTTCCTGACATACCTGAAATAGTTGCTACGGCAGCATACAGAATAGCCCAGGAAGCGCTTACCAATGTCGCCAGATACGCGAACGCCTCCCATGTTGAGGTATCACTCGTTGTAACAGGGAATGCCCTGGTATTGACTGTCGCTGACAATGGCGTCGGTTTTGACATCCTGGAACTGTCAGATTCTGAAGGCCTTGGGCTGGCTGGAATGCGCGAGCGAGCTGCACTGGTCGGAGGCGTTGTTGACATTCTATCCGGCGATGGCCGGGGAGTTCGGGTCTTTTTCCGAGTTCCAATTGACATAATGACAGAGGGTTTCAATGATCAGGGTATTGTTGGCTGATGATCATGCAATCGTTCGCGCCGGCCTCCGACGTATAGTTGAAGAGGCCGGAGACATGGAGGTAGTGGCCGAGGCCCAGGATGGAAGGGACGCGCTCAGGCTAGTTCAGGAAACATTACCCGATGTTGCGGTCATAGACATTTCCATGCCTGGAATGGACGGAATCGAGGTCATTGACCGACTCTCATGCCTGAACCCAAAGCTCCCTGTGCTGGTGCTAACCATGCATGAGGAAGATCAATATGTTGTGCGAACTATTAATACCGGCGCCAAGGGATATCTTACGAAGAGATCCGCGCCGGAACAACTTGTAAAAGCAATACGTCGCTTGCAAAGCGGAGGCTGCTATCTGACCAATGAAGCCGCGGAATCTCTGGCCCAAAGTCTTTCAACACGCGCCAAGGGGTCTTCAAGTGTCGGCGCCCTGTCCAACCGTGAACTTCAGGTATTGCGAGGTCTGGCGCTGGGCAAAACAAACCGAGAAATAGCCGAAGCTTACAGCATAAGCGTCAAGACTGTTGACACCCATCGAGCCAGGTTGCTCAAAAAGCTTAACTTGCGCAACAACGCTGAGTTAGCGCGTTTTGCCGTCCAAAACCGGCTTATCGAAACCTGAACCTCAGACCTGAAGCTCTCTTACCGGTTTTGTTATATCTTGCCTGCCTGCCTTAAAGGCGAAACGCGGTTTCCTTTTCAGGAATGCGTCAACACCGGACCTTTCATTAAGAAAATTTCTTACAGACAATTCAGAACATCGCTGATTCCCAATGATTCCAGGCTCGTATAATCTTGTTCACGATATGCTGAGGTGTGCTATTACACTTATTTAGAGCAATATCACTAGTTATCAACATTGAAAAACATTTCTTTGGGGAGTCATGCCTGCATTCTTGTGGAAGAGCCTATTCTGCCGGACATCCACCGAATTCCTTCCGATAAAGAAGTGTATGAACAACCTCAAATGCTATTTTCCTGGCATCGCTATTGTTGATGAGAGAAACAGGAGGGCCCCAGATTGGCCCTTGTACAAAAAGAAATTAACCGCCAAACGATTTTGGATTCCACGCGTGTCCGTTCGTTGAAAGGAGATTTGATCACATGAAGGTGAAAGACCTGATGACGCCGGTTGCCGAATGCCCCAGGGTCTCAGTGGACCGAAGCATTTACGATGCCATAGTCATGCTGGAAGCTAACAGGGAGCGATTCAAGAGAGTTGATTACCGTCCTCGAGTATTGCTGATTGAGGATGAGCATTACCGCGTAATAGGCAGCGTTCGACACATTGATATTCTCAGGGCGCTGCTCGGTAGCAAATCAAGCAATGAATCTGTAGATCAGTCCATCGAGGCCCAAATCTGCGCATGCAAGGAAGGTTTTGACAACGCTTACAGTAGGGCCAAGGACTTGAAGATGAAGTCGATTGTTCACATCCCCTCCGATGTCGAGTTCATTGACCAAGACGCCTCATTGGAA
>CAITZA010000429.1 GCA_903896745.1 uncultured Desulfomonile sp.
CGCCTGCTGCTCTCTTGCGAATTCAACAACCAGTATTGCGTTTTTGGAGGACAAACCTACCAGCAAGACAAGTCCAACCTGGGTATAAAGGTTGTTATCCATACCCCGAAGCGTCAGGCCAACGACTGCGCCGAGAACCGCGAGGGGGACTACGGTGACTACCGCGACAGGATCTACCCAGCTCTCGTACTGCGCAGCGAGTATGAGCGCTACGATAAGGACCGCCAGCGCAAAAACTATAAATATCTGGCTTCCGACTTTCTTCTCCTGATATGCCATGCCGGTCCATTCATAACTCATGCCGTTCGGGAGGATCTGAGCAGCGAGATTTTCCATAGCCTTCAGGGCCTGTCCCGAACTTACGCCTGCGGCGGGTTCGCCAAGCAGCCTCACCGCTGGGAACATGTTGTAACGGTCTATCCTGACCGGGCCGGTGATAAAGTCCGCCTTGAGCAGCGTTCCCAATGGGACCATTTCTCCTGCGAGGTTCCTCACCTGCAACCTGTGTATATCTTCAGGTCTGGCCCTGAACCTGGCGTCAGCCTGCGCCATGACCTGCCAGGTCCTTCCGAACTGGTTGAAATCATTTATATAGGTTGATCCGAGAAATGACTGCAAGGTATCAAAGACAGACTGCAGCGGCACTTTCAGGCTCATGGCCTTGACACGATCTATGTCGGCAAAGATCATGGGGGTATCAACTCTAAAGGTCATATTCGCCTGTCTCAGGTTGGGGTCATGATTGGCGGCGGCTACAAAATCCTGGGCCACCTGGGCCATCGCCTGAATTCCAACTCCACCCCTGTCTTCAAACCACATCTCAAATCCGCCGATCACACCCAGTCCGGAAATGGGCGGTCTTGAGAAAGGAAAGACTATCCCTTCAGGTATTTGCGAGAATTTCCGGGCCAATTCCGTCATTATCGCGGTTTTTGACAGACCTTTTTTCAGTCGTTCATCCCATGGCGCCAGAGAAGCAAAACCGAGCCCAAGGTTTGAGCCCATACCATCGAGGATTGAGTTTCCCGACGTTACCGAATAATCTACAACTCCCTCAGTATTACCCAGAATCGCCAGAATTTTCCTGGCCACAGCGTCTGTCCTCTGGAGCGAAGCGCCGTCAGGGAGTTGAAAGTTGATCATGATCAAGCCATCGTCCTCGGGGGGCAAAAAACCTGTGGGAACCTTTGTGAAAATAAAAAAAGTAAGCCCCAGGGCTGCCAGCCACACCATTAGCATGACAGGAACCCGCCTGATGAGAATTTCGATCACTCGTGTATATGCGAGGGTGATTCTATTGAACACTGAGTCGAATTTCTGAAAAAAATAGTTTTTTTCTCCATGCCTGGGCCGAAGCCATACCGAGCATTGAACCGGCTTCAGTGTCATGGCGTTCACCGCGCTCAAGAGGGTCGTAAAGGCTATGGTCAATGAAAACTGTCGATAAAGCTGTCCGGAGATGCCCCCCAGAAAAGAAGCCGGGACAAATACGGCCATTAGAA
>CAITZA010000430.1 GCA_903896745.1 uncultured Desulfomonile sp.
ACTATCAACCATGGGTAGCGTGCAGGTAGTCTACTGGGAAGGCGCTGTGGATGTTTCTGGGAAACGCAAGGGAAAGCCAATTGCAGGTAAAGGCTATGTGGAACTCGTGGGGTACGCTCACTCGATGGAAGGACGCCTGTAATTTTGTATGAAACATGGACTGGTTTCAGCCAGTTACAAGACCTCACAAAAATAGGCTTGACAGACAAAATCACAGTGAAGTAATGTTTTCTGTTGGAGGTGAGGGACATGGAAGTTTTATTCCTGGTATCTGTTGGTACGGCGATATTATGGCTGGCATTCGGCAACAAGAAGGACTGGAGTGGAATGTAGCCTAACTATACAATTATATTATGAATTAATGACCGGAAAAGCGATCGGGAAATTGCCAGCTTTTCCGGTTTTTGTTTTTTGAGTTAAAGTGATTGGGCAAGAATTGGTTAACTTCACATTCGACGGCATGAAAGGCCTATGGAAAAGAAAAGCGAACTGTAATATCGCTCTATCAAATGTCTTCTGTTGTTATCCCAAACTTGTTTATCCATTTCCAGATGATGATTCTTGAAACACGCAACCCGCGCTACGGACTCCGCTGCTTTGCGCGCCAGACACCCCGCTTTCTCGCAAGTTTTTAATTTCTGAAAAGCGAAGGCCAACAATACTGACGTAATTCGGTCAATGGGAAAGGCTTGATTTTTGATTCGTTGGTCGTCTGGACACCTCACTAGCCGGAGTAGACGATTGGGAGCGATACTGGAGGGGTATGGGGTTTATCATTGTCGGGCTCCTTTTTTGCTTTTTGTTCGGAGTCACCTTTTGTTAATATTGCGGGATTAATCTATTTCCCACATCGAGATACAATTATGGATTTGTGTCTCTCTCCGAAGGTTGCCTCGTTAGGGTTTTCACAGGCTAGTCAAGCTTTTCTGGTGTGGAGGGCGCCATGGTAAAGCGTCTAATTGTAGGGTTGGTCATTGTGACAACCTTCGTTCAGGCCGGTTTTGCTCTAGAATTCTCGATGACCGGAGAATTTGAATGGCGGTATCGTTATTTTGGGCGAACAGGCGGCGGCAGGGATCTCTTCGGTGATATGAATTTGCAGAACACGACTACTTCCGGGGCGATGATCGGTTTTGCGGGGCCTAACTACTACCGTGGTTATAACGGTGGCGCCACAAGCATGGAAACCGCTTCGAACGCCGGGAACGTCCGGATAGTGCGAGGGGGTTTTTCTAGCTCTGAGTCTGACGCTTTTGTAAATGACCAGCGTTTGACCCTTTACCCCAAGATCAAGATCAATAGCGCTATATCTATTGGCGCCATTGTTGATTTTGCAGGATTCAGGCAGAAGTATAATCATCGTGATCTGAAAACCAATGGACCTCTGGAACGATATTATGAGGATCGTCTAAGCCGCAACGCGTATGACACGTCAATGATCCCTAGTATAAGCCAGGCCCATTTGTTGGCCCATACGCCTTGGGGGATTATCTCAGCGGGTCAGAAAGACCTGGCGTTCGGAGGCGGAGGCCAGCTAGCCCTTAATACCAGAGGCTCGGCCTTGGCGGTTATAATTCCCTACGGTCCCTTCAGAATAATTCCTGCCTTGTGGGTGGCCAAGGAATTTCCCGGGGAGGAGGGATATTCATCATACAACGCTGCTAGCGCTCTTCCGGCTGAAACCGCAAACCCGGATTCCGCTGGCAACAACAAATTCTATGGCGTCCAGTTTTTTACCTATAGCAGTGGACCTCTCGAAATCGGCGCTCTGGCAGTGCTCCAAATCTGGCGCAAAAATGGGGCAAAGGCATTTACGCTGGGCATACGCGGCTTCAACCGTAGCTATCAAACCTCAGCGTCTTCTGTGAACACAATAACCGAGCAATACTGGGGAAGTGATGAATCAATGTCTGGGACAGCCTTGTATCTGAAGTATAATAATGGACGTTTTTTTGCCAATGCGGAGGCAGGCTTCACGCAGGCGGACGCTCACTATGTTGGTGACGGGCATGGCGCTGGGGCAGGTCCGCGTTATACCGAAAGATCGTACGCTTTTGGTGAATGCGGGTTTTTGGCCGGGCCTACCAAACTCAGCTTCATGTTTGGCTGGTCGCCGGGTGATCCGCTCAATGACAACAATCCAACCAAGGTCTATGCCGGTTACGCCATAAATTATCAGGCCATGCTGCCCTACCAATACCTTATGTTTTACACCTACGGCGGTGGCAATGACGCTCCATGGAATGCAAACACAAGCGCCAGCACAGCATTCACCAACGATGAAAACGGGCAAATGTCTGACGCATATGCTCTGGCGGCTAGACTGGATTACGCAGTCGCTGCCAACCTCAACGTCTGGGGGAGTTACCTTTGGGCCCATCGAGTAGAACAGAATGGATTCTACGCCGGATGGAAAAATTATGCTGGAGGAGACTCTTATCCCTCAGCAACTTACGCTTCGCCATCTCTCAAGTCGCAGGCTGCTCAGGCCTGGAAAGCTGCGAATGGTTTCGGCGCAAATGCTAATCCATACGTTGATGATGGCCACATAGGCTGGGAAATAGGTGTCGGAGTTGATTGGAAGCTTCTCGAAGGACTTTACTTCAGGTCCCGCTATGCATACTGGCAACCCGGTAAGTGGTTTGACCAGGCTTATCAGGCAGTCGGACCTGTTGGAACTGGTGGTTATCTTTCCGGCAAGAGCGCTATCAACGCGTTTGAAGGCTCAGTGGAGGTGAATTTCTGAGACGGTCCCTTTATAGTGGCAGTTTCATCAGTCCTGTGATTGTTTGCGCGTGGCTTCCGGAGAGCAGCCGGGTTAAGGTTTGAAATCTGCCGGTTTTTGCTGGCGCCGATTTTTTGGGTTGACTATGAAGCTGACGGAATGAATTTGGAAAAAAAGTCAGAATTAAGACAAAGAACAGCTTTTGTTGACTTCCATGCGCTTCCAAATGTAGTCTTCGATAAATCCAAAATTTTAGGCAAAACAGTGAGCATACTGATAATAGGCGCTGGTGAGATGGGCTATCATCTGGCTCGTCGCTTAACCTATGAAAAACAGGATGTTGTTATAATCGACCAGAATCCTGAGAGGGTGAATTTTATTTCTGAGAATCTGGATGTACAGGCGTTGTTGGGACGAGGATCGTCGCCTGGCGCGCTTCAGGAGGCGAACGTCCAGAGCGCGCAGATGCTTGTTGCGGTTACGGATTCTGATGAGGTCAACCTGGTTGCGTGTATGATGGCCGGTTTAATGAATCCGTTCCTTAAGAAAATAGCGCGTTTGAGGCGGCTTGAGGACTATGAGCGTACGGATGTGGCGGCTAGTAAGAATTTCGGAATAGATTTGGTGATAAGCCCCGAACGAGAGGCGGTGTCAAGGCTCCTGCAGGTCTTACAGGTTCCATCAGCGACTGATGTAGTGGATTTTGCCGATGGACGCATAAAGCTGTTTGGTTTTCACCTTGGAGCGGATTCGCCTCTACTTGGAAGATCCCTCATGGGATTGAGGTCAGAGTTTTCGGACAAGCGTTTCCTGATTCCAGCCATTTTCAGGGGATCGGAAATTATCATACCTGGAGGCAAGGATACCCTTAGCGCTTTAGACATAGTCTATTTGCTGGCGGCTACCGAGACGATTCCGGATTTGATGAAGATCTTTGGGTTAAAGGCTACGCCACCGAAGAGTTTCATGATCTTGGGGGCATCGAAGGTTGGAGTGCAGATAGCTCTTGGTCTTGAGAGACTGGGAGCGTCAAGGATACGACTTGTCGAATCTAATCCTGTAAAATGTGAGGAAGTCGCAGGTTTGTTGGACCATACGCTGGTTCTTAAGGCCGACACTGTGGATGAGGAATTCCTGCACAGTGAGGGCGTAGAGGACACGAATGTATTTCTGTCCATGACGGAAGATGACAATCATAACGCTTTGACAGCGCTTCTTGCAAAACGCATGGGAGTGCCACGTGTGTGCGCATTGACCAACCGGGTTGAATACCAGCGGTTATTATCAACAATAGGTGTGGATGTGGTAGTTAATCCGCGTCTGGCGGGAGCATCCCGGATTCTGCAATTCCTACGAAGGGGCAAGGTCATTTCCGTCTCAATGCTTCCTGGCGAGGGGGTTGAGGCCATAGAATTTGAAGCAATGGAAATGTCGCAACTCGTTGGCAGACCATTGCGGAAAATGCGATTTCCATACGGAGCAATTCTTGGGGCGGTGCAGAGAGGATCGGAATTCCTGATACCGGATGGTGAGACGATAATCCAGCCCGGAGACCGTGTAGTTGTGTTTGCCAGACGCGAGGCAATACCGAAGATTGAAAAACTTGTCACAGTTCCAATTGAGTATTTCTAATGGGATTCAGGCGTATAGGCGCAGCAATAGCGGTTCTGATAGCATTCATCGCTTTGAGTATGGCCACTGCCATACCTGTGTCGCTGATATACAACGACGGCGTCGTAGTACACTTCTCACTGATAGTTATGACCTTGCTCGGTTTGGCCGTCCCCTCCTTCGTTTTATTGCGGGATGAAAGGGCTGAATACTCATTGAAGGATGGGTTCGTAATTGTGAGCCTGAGCTGGGCAATAGTGAGCGCTATTGGGGCCCTGCCTTACTGGGTTACGGGGTCTCTACCGACTTTTGTTGACTCACTTTTCGAATCCATGTCCGGTTTTACAACAACCGGGGCGAGTGTCTGTGAAGACATAGAGATATTGCCTCATTCCATACTTTTCTGGAGAAGTCTGACCCACTGGCTTGGAGGCATGGGGATAATAGTGCTGTCTGTAGCCATCCTGCCGCTGCTTGGAGTTGGTGGCATGGCAATGTTCAAGGCTGAAGTCCCATCGCCCGTAATGGACAAATTAAAACCTACCGTCACAGAAACCGCAAAGACGTTGTGGAAAGTCTATATCATTCTCACAGGCATAGAGATAGTTCTGCTGTGCCTGGCGGGCATGAACCTGTTTGATTCCCTGTGCCATACATTCGGAACATTAGCTACCGGCGGTTTTTCGACCAAAAACCTTTCCATCTCATACTACGACAACTATGTCATTTACATCATAATAACAGTGTTCATGCTACTGGCCGGCCTTAATTTCACGTTGCACTACCATGCGTTAAACCTGAAGCCATCCGCGTATATAAAATCGGCTGAGTTCGTAGTGTACATGTGCGTTTTTGGCTTGGCTACAATGTTCATCGCATACAACGTATATGATACCCACCACGCCTCGGTGACAGAATCCTTGGTACAATCAGCGTTTCAGACAGCCTCAATCATGACTACGACCGGTTTTGCGTCCACAGACTGGGAAAAGTGGCCATGGGCATGTCAGTGGCTGTTATTCTGCCTCATGTTTATGGGAGGGTGCGCCGGCAGCACGGGAGGCGGGATCAAGTGTATGCGGATGATAATAGTGGCTAAACATATCCTGAGGGAACTAAGGCTTCTTATACATCCCCGGGCGGTAATAGCTTTAAAAATGGATGGAAAGGTAGTGGGAACACCCATCATCAACAGTATAATGGCTTTTGTGGCGTTGTTTGTGGGCGTATGGTCGGCATCAACGACACTGCTTGTTATAATGGACGTCGATGTAATAACCGCTATAGGCGCCTGCGCATCAGCTCTCTCAAACATCGGGCCAGGCCTGCACCTGGTTGGCGCCATGGATAATTACGGCTGGATGAGCCCAGGATGCAAGATACTACTTACCTTTGACATGTTGGTTGGGCGTCTGGAACTCTACACGGTCTTTATTTTGTTCATGGGGGATTTCTGGAGACCCTGACGAAAGAATAGCCTCATCAATTGTCCAGAATACGCCTTATCTGTAAAAGCAGCTCATCAGTCCTGTAGGGTTTTCTGACAAACCCTCGGGCTATCTCGAGAAGATTTTCCCTGTCGTCGCTCTCGAAATTGTATCCACTAGCTATAATGGCACTGACATCGGGATTCATGCCGATCATTTTTGTCAGGCATTCCCTACCACCCATCTGAGGCATGATCAGATCCAGAATGACCAGAGATATCTGATCCTTGTTGCTACGGTAGATATCTAGCGCCTCGAGTGGCGATGAAGAAGCGATCACCTTGTAGCCTACGATTGAGAGCAATTCTACAACGAAATCAAGAATGGGCTGTTCATCATCGACAACGAGTATGGTTTCTGAACCTTCACGGAAATCGCCGGTGTCGTGTTTTTCATTTGGTTTGATTTCTCTATCGGTCAGGGGCAGATATATAGAAAATGAAGATCCTTCATTTGGTTTGCTTGAACAGACAATGTGTCCATAGTAACTCTTGACGATGCCGAAGACCATGGCGAGTCCCAGGCCAGTCCCCTGTCCCGGTTTCTTGGTAGTGAAAAACGGCTCGAAAATCCTTTCGAGAACGTCTTTTTCCATTCCGTGTCCGGTATCAGACACTTTTAGCAACGCATATTTTCCGGGTCTTATATCGGGATGTGAATTGCAGTAGGCTTCATCCAGAACTGATAAAGCTGTCTTAATCGTTAATATTCCACCGAATTTCATGGCATGTTGGGCATTCACAGCCAGGTTTAGGACTATTTGTTCCAACTGCGTCACATCAGCAAGGATAGTGGGCATTTTATCTTCAAGATCAAGCCTGATGTCAATCATCTTGGGTATTGTTCTCGACAATAGGTCAGTTACTCGAATGACTTCGGAGTTAAGGTCGATTGACTCAAGCTTGGCTTCGTTATTGCTGCTGAAGGTCATGATTCTCTGAACAAGGTCTCTGCCTCTTTCCGATGCGGATCTGATGGCTTTGACGGCCTCGTAGTCCGGGTCTGATTTGTCCGTTCTCATGAGCATGAGGTCCGAATAACCGAGTATTATTTGCAAAAGGTTGTTAAAGTCATGAGCTATACCGCCTGCAAGAGTTCCAATCGCTTCCATTTTCTGGGATTGTGTGAGTTGAGCCTGTAAACTGTCTCGTTCCTTTTCCGTTTTCTTTCGGTTGGTCAAATCCCTCACAATGGCCATAAGAAGGGAGTTTCCCGATAATTCTATGCGATTGAGGCTAACTTCGGCGTCAAAATGTTTTCCATCCTGAGCGCTGTGACGCCATTCAAAAACCTGGGAATGACCATCCAGAGCAGCGGCAATTCTGGAAGCGGCCTTTTCAATGGAAAGAGATCCATCTGGTTGGATTTCCGGTGAAAAGAGCCAGGGACTTTTTCCTATTATCTGTTCACGTGAACACCTGAAGGCTCGCAACGCCTTTTCGTTGCAGTCAATGAAAACTTCGCCATCCATTAGCAGAATGCTGTCATTAGCCAACTCAAACAGAGTGCGATACATCGCTTCGCTTTCTCTGAGCTTCTCTTCCGCTATTTTTCTGGATGTAATGTCACGGGCTGACCCATGAACCCCAACAGGTCTGGCGCCGTCCATTATTGTCCTGGACAAGACCTCGACCCACCGGTAATTCCCGTCCCCTGTTTTTACCCTCACCTCATACGGCCCTGTAACAGTAGACTCCTGTTGGGTTTTTTTGCGGAAATTTTCCTCAACACAACTCAGGTAATCATCTTCGACCAAATCGCGAAAATTCATTTTGAGTAATTCTTCAGGCTCATAACCCAAGATATTTCTTGAAGCCTGATTCACTGACGTGTAGACGCCCTGAAGGTCATGTGTATAGATGAAATCATGAGCATTCTGAAAAAGCTCCTCGTACTTGAGCGCTATTTCTTCCCTTTCCTTTTCCGCTTTCTTTCGACCGGTAATGTCTCTGACTATGGCCTGGAATCCGCAGATTTTTCCATTCCGTGAGATAGTCTGGACATTCTGTCCGACCCACAGTTCTTCTCCGATCCTGGTAATTATTGGGAATTCAAAATAAGTTTGAGGGTTTTTCAGAGCGGATTGTTTTTCATAAAACAGTTTAACATATTCCCTGAAATCTGGTCTTACAATATCCAGATAGTGAGAACCAAGAAGTTCACTGTCGGAAAACCCGGTCACCCTGGACGCAGCTCTGTTTACCATTGCGAAACGGCCCTGCCGATCTGTCTGGTACATCATGTCACAGGCCGATTCAACAATTTCTCCGTATGTCTTCTCTGTTTCCGCAAGCTGCTCCTCCATTTTCCGGCAATAAGACCGGCATTTTTCAATATCTGAAAACAGGTTGAGAAGCTTTTGCCGGAACGGCTGACTGCCCGAGATGAATTCCGGATCACTGATTATTTCAGATTCTAGGGCTTCGTCGAAGGAGGAATCCCAAAAATCTTCATTATCTATGAAAAATTTATTTGCGGGCGGTTTTTCGTTATTCATTATCAGAATAGCTCTATTATCAGGCTGGCTGGTTCCCTGCCATCTTCAACATACGGTCTGTCGTTAACGAATTTGGCTCGAAACCATCATGCTATTTGTTATCACGTGGATAGCGCGTCTTCGTCTGTTTCGCCTGTTCTGACCCGAATAGCCTTATCCACTCTCTGAACAACCAGAATCCCATCCTCATATTTTCCCGAATTGCCCTGAATACAAACCGCCTCTATAACGCGTTCCACAAGGCCATCCGGAACTACCACTTTTACAAGGACTTTCGGGGTGAGTTGCAACTCGTTTTCGGAAATCTCACGCCTTGCCCTGCGGTAAGTCTTTGGGGTTGCAGGTTGCAACACTTCTATAACCGTCATTCCTCCAACACCAATCTCATCGAAAGCCTCACGAACATCGTCGAGCTTGTATGGCTTGATGGTGGCCTCTATTGAAACCATGGAACAAGAAATCCTCTCATGAAACTGTTAACATACCTGAACATTACAACATATAATCCAAACAATAAACATGATCCGGCACGCCAACCGGCAGAAATATTCTTGTTAACCCGACCTAATTTAGCGTTTTCAAATATCACCTGGCCGACAGTCTGAAAAAACCCTAAATACCGGTCATTATTGTCTGGACTTGCAAAACGCCTTTCCGCCTATTATTTTTTTGCGGGATTGACACTGCGCATGTTATTCCCGGGAATGCTCTAAATGGAGCCTCGATACCTAACCGACTTTCAATTGATATTGTTAATCGAAAATAATCAGAACCGCAGACAGGGACATGATCGACAGAATTGTCGAAACCAGTATTGAGGATGTGGCCAGTTCCACATCGCTGTTGAGCTGAGATGAAAGTATGTAATTTTGCGGTGAGGTTGGCAAGGCAAAATATATCATGGCTACTTTCATGGCTGACTCGGAAACGCCTAGCGCACTCATGGTCACATAGCCTATGACAGGGAGAACCAGCAATTTTAATGACGCTGA
>CAITZA010000431.1 GCA_903896745.1 uncultured Desulfomonile sp.
AAAAACGCGACATATGTTCAGGGATTTGGTAAAGGGATTTTGAGCTCATGGAGGAGTCCCATGGATATAAAATCCCTGATTCTGCAGCCATCTGACGTGCGTTTTCTACCGATCGTCTCGGCATTTGTCAAGAAAATTGGCGTGGTCGAGGAGATCAATCGTTTGTGTCCTTCAGAAAAGGATGTGAGTCCGGGGCATGTGATCATGGCGCTTATATTGGATACGCTGTCCGGGCGCAGTCCGCTGTATCGTTTGGAACGTTCTTTCAAGGATATGGACCTTGAGTTACTTCTCGGAGTGGACATTGAACCATCCAAACTCAACGACGATGCTGTAGGTAGTGCGTTGGTAACATAGTTTGATAGAACAAAAGCCATCGTAAAGGGGAATGTCTAATTTGAGCATCTGTTAGTGCTGAGAACATGACCGTTCAACTCCCGGTTAACATAAAAATTTGGGATAGCCATAAATTTTTCAAAAAAGGATATTGCTTATTCTTCAGGCGTAAAATCGCGAGTTGCGACGGACTCCTAGGCCGATTCGGAAGATCGTTCGACCGTTCTCGAAGCGGGAGTGAATACGACGTATTCCTCGTGCCGTAATTCCAAAACAGTGGTGAAGTATGCTTGTGGACATGGCTTCCCAGCCTTCCCAAGTCGTTTATAAATCCAAGAAGGCAGAAATCATCTCCCTTTTTATTTTTCAACCAAATACGCACTTACGCGACGATCCTAGTATATATTCCGATCAAAGTGGAGTATAAATCGGCCTATAGGTAAACCTTGCGGCGAAAGGAATACTCATGCCTGTCGATGAATGGTCTGACGCAGAGCTGCATGAGGTGGTTAAGGCTTACTTGTGGATGTTAGGCCAAGTACAATGAGTGCTATAAAAAGCCATATATCAAGACGGATATTAACAGTTCCTTCGTTTCCGCCCCGATAAACTCGAGAAAGGAATAAAACGGACATGAGAATCTCACGTTATCTAAAACACTTGATCTTAGTTGTGGTACTCCTCGGTTTTGTTTCAACCAACGCGATGGCGGCCGAAGAATCAGTGGGGAAGGTTCCAGAAGGGAAGACAGTTTACGATGCTCCCGATCCATTGCCACCAGGCAAGCATGGCGATTTGATATGGTTTACCGAAATTAAAACTGAAATTCGGGGCGCTCGTGCATGGAAAGTCCTGTACCGTTCGACAGACATCCACAATGTTGAGATTCCAGTTTCCGGTATGATCATAGCTCCCATTGGGAATCCTCCGGCAGTCGGTCGACCCGTTGTGACTTACGGGCACGGCACCGCTGGGCTTGCTCGCAACTGTGCGCCTTCCAGTGTCGATAATCCGGCCAAAGACGCGACGTTTTATTTCTTTCCAAACAATTCTGACCCAACAGACGCAGGCATTCCAGGTTTGACGCAGATGATCGCCTCTGGTTATGTCGTAGCGGCTACTGATTATGTCGGCCTGGGGGGCCCAGGTTTTCACCAGTACCTCATAGGCCCTACGGCAGCCCGAAATGTCATGGACGCTGCCGTGGCTGCGCAGCAGATCCCTCCGGCCAGAGCAGGCAAACAGGCGGTTGTTATTGGATGGTCACAGGGCGGTCAGGCTGCGGTTTGGGCTGCTCAACTCGCTGATTATGTTGAAGACTCCACCAAGATACTGGGAGTTGCAGCATTGGCTCCAGTCAACGCAGCCGAACAACTCAGGATCGAAAAAGAGATCGTGGCGTCCGGAAAGAAACTGCCTCCGATGACAGACACGGAAACGATAATGGCTTTGTATGCCTCAGCTCTCACCTTTCCTGACCTTCAGCTTTCAGATGTTTTCACACCCTTTGGACTCGAGTTTGTCAAAGAATCGGCCAAATGCCAGTGCAGCAAGCACATGAGTCAGTCGCTTACTTATATGCAATCATGGAAGGGGCCAGTAACGCGATCCGACCCACAGAACCAAGAGGCGTGGATGAAGCGTACTGAGCAGATGGCTCTGGGCAATACTCCCGCAAAGGTACCTATTGTAATTTATCAAGGCGATGATGATCCGACCATTTTCCCCGCGGCTACGGAAGCTTATGTAAAGAAGACCTGCGCTTCGGGGGCGACCATTTCGTACATTCATTACGCTGATACTGACCATGTCAGAGTATCAGCCAGGGCTCAAGGTGATTTCCTCAACTGGATCGCAGATCGCTTTGCTAGCAAACCAGCGCCATCGAGCTGTAAGTAGGATAAATTCTTTGTAGGCCACCTGTGTGGATGTTGGCAGATACCTGGAAAGAGTAAAAGTTAGAACTTTGCCGTTCGCTGACGAATTGTCCTGGATTTAAGGACGAATCGACCGTGAGCGCCTTCATTGACAAGCATATGCTGCACTCCCCCAAAAAGTTGTGGTGGGCCAATAATACGGAACTGCTTAAGAAACTAGTGAAAGACTATGTGAAGAAACTCGAGACTGATCCCGGGCACTTTACGCAAGATCTCGAAGAGCGCAGGGCCATGGTTAACTTTTATGGGCAGTATACGCCCAAGGAAATTATGGCTATGACTGCCGACGATGTTTACGAGTATCTACACAAATTATGGGCCATGATGATGTGGGGAAACAAGCATTTCGTGGTAAATAGAATAATAGAACATGC
>CAITZA010000432.1 GCA_903896745.1 uncultured Desulfomonile sp.
ATTCCTCTGATCAGGGTAGGATTTCCAATTCACGACAGGTTCGGCGGTCAACGGTTGTTAACCGTCGGATATAGAGGGGCTCAACAACTTTTTGACACAATTGTGAATACCATCATTCAGAAAAACCAGGACAGTTCTGACATTGGATATGGATACATCTGATTCTCGATTGGAGTCCTCAATAAATTCGATGAGGTGACCTAAATGCAATCACAATTACATATATACAATCATCCGTGTTTCAACGAAAAAGTCAAAGGCTGCCATGGTCGTGTTCACTTACCTGTGGCGCCTGAATGCAACATAAAATGCAATTACTGCGACAGAAAATATGACTGTGTCAATGAGAGCAGGCCTGGCGTGACAAGCTCGATTCTGACGCCAGAACAATCCGTCACATATTTGAAGCGAGTGCTTGAGAGAAATAGCGCCATAACGGTAGCCGGAATTGCCGGACCAGGGGATACTTTCGCCAACCCCGAAAGAACTATGAAAACACTCGGCCTGATCAGGGAATCGTTTCCTGAAATCCTTTTATGTGTTTCCACCAATGGCCTTAACCTACCCTCCAGTGTTGACGGGCTCGCAAAACATCGGGTCAGCCACGTCACCGTGACCGTTAACACGGTAGATCCGGAAATCGGCGCCAGGATTTATGGCTGGGCGCGTGATGGCAAGGTAGTTTACCGTGGTGTGCAGGCGGCAAAACTTCTATTAAGTCGCCAGATCGAGGGCATTGAAAAACTGAAAGCGACCGGAATCGTCGTAAAAGTCAATACTATCGTTATTCCGGGCGTTAATGATCATCATGTTACAGATGTCGCCCGATGCATGGCGGACATGGGAGTCGATATCCAAAACCTAATGCAAATGTATCCAAACGAGGGAACCCCTTTTGGAAGCATAAAAGAGCCTACAACCCAAGAAATTCAGTCATTGCGACTGAGCGCTGAAAAAATTATTCCTCAAATGAAACATTGCGCTCGCTGCAGGGCTGACGCTGTTGGTTTACTCGGAGATGACCAGAGCGAAAACTTCAGAGACTTTATGAAGGATTGCTCTACCGGCAGGGCAATGGATTATAAATCAAGGCCTTATGTAGCCGTAGCAACAATGGAGGGGGCGCTGGTCAACATGCATCTCGGCGAGGCGGACTCACTACAGATCTGGGGTGAAACGGTAAAGGGATATGAACATGTGGAAACAAGAAAGACTCCGGAACGTGGCTCTGGTCTCCAGCGCTGGATCGACCTGGCTGAAATAATCCGGGATTGTAGGGCTGTTTTGGTTAGCGGAATCGGAGACACGCCGAGACAATACCTGGAAGAGAACGGTTTGCAGGTTATTGCGATGTCAGGTTTTATTGAAATGGGACTCAGAGCGGTGTTCGAAGGAGACGACATCAAGGCCCTTAAAAGCCGCAGGGAGATTGGTGGTTGTGGCAAAGCATGCTCAGGCGCGGCAATGGGCTGCGGCTGACAGATCAACGAGTTGTGAAGCGGAACACATCACCCAAATGTTTTCGAATCGCTCCGAAAATTTGTTTCCGCCGAGGCCCGGGAATGAAAAAACATGATACTTACAATCCCGTTCTGTCGGGTACTGGCTTTGGTAGTCTTTCATAATAACCACCCAGAAATAAATCTTGGCGCATACTGGGAGGTTGCTACTACTGCAGCCTTCGGTCAAACCTTTGAAAGTCTCCCCGGCAAAGCCGGGGGCTTAACACTTTTTGGTTA
>CAITZA010000433.1 GCA_903896745.1 uncultured Desulfomonile sp.
ATCTAATCGTAGACGATTATACGGAACTCAAGGAGGCTGAGAAGCTGCTTCAGGCAAGTAAAGAAAAATACCAACGGATTGTAGAGACCGCAAACGAGGGCATATGGGTCGTCGATGATACTCAGACTACAACCTTTATAAACGTCAAGATGGCAGAAATGATTGGATATGCCGTGGATGAGATTATTGGGAAGAACTTCGAGAGTTTTCTGTTTACAGAGGATCTTATAGACCACCGCGAGAAGATGGAACATAGACGGCAGGGCAAGCCTGACGATTACAATCAGCGGTTATGCCGGAAGGATGGGAGTGAACTTTGGACGAGAGTTTCGGCCACTCCAATTTTGGAAAGTGAGGGAAATTTTCAGGGTGCATTTATGATGTTCTCGGACATGACCCAGGAGAGGGCTTTGCAATTACAACTCTTCCAATCCCAAAAAATGGAAGCCCTTGGCATTCTTGTAGGAGGCATCGCCCACGATTTCAACAACATGCTGCAGATTATCATCGGCTACGGCGAATTATTGATGGGCGACATTGAACAAGCAAAGGGTGAAACCCGGCTTCTCACGACCATTTTAAAGACGGCTCAGACCGCCTCCGAACAGGTGACAAAGTTTATGGAACTCGGGCAGCAGTCCATGGTGTTCCCAAAACCCACTGATCTTAATGCAAGAATCAGGGAGCTTGAACCAGTGATCTCAAAACTGCCTAACATTGCCCATCTCGAGATAGATTTGATTGCTGAACCAACAATCATCAAGCAAGACCCCGGCCAACTCGGGCAGATCATAATGATCCTGGCTACCAATGCTTCTGAGGCAATGCCAAATGGTGGACAATTAGAACTGTCAACGAGCAAGGTCATGCTGGACGAAGCCTTCAGCAAAACCCATTATCAAGGAGCCAAGGCCGGCCCTCATGTATTGCTCACTGTCACGGACACTGGTAAGGGAATAGATGAGGCCATACTCCCAATGATATTTGATCCATTCTTTAGTACCAAGGAGCGGGGTAATATCAAAGGCATGGGTTTGGGACTGTCGGTATTGAGAGGCATTGTGCAACAGCGGGGTGGCTTCGTAACATGCAAGAGTGATTTGGATAGAGGAAGCACGTTTCGGCTGTATTTTCCTGAGATCGAGCCTCCCACAACTCCCGTCTCAGAAGACACAACAATAAGCCAGATAGAGTTCGAGAAGGGCATTCTGGTAGTTGAAGATTCATCGCTTGTTGGTGTATTGGAGCGAACGGCTCTTGATGCCGCTGGCTATCAGACTATCCCGGCGTCCAATGGAAAAGATGCTGTGAATGTTTATAAGGAGCGGCATTCCGAAATAGGCCTGGTTATATTAGACATTCTGATGCCGGAAATGAACGGGCGGGACTGCCTGATGGAGCTAAGGAAGATCAACCCTCTGGTGAAGGTTATCGTATTTACAGGGTATGATCCAAAGGGTGAACTATATCTGGCGATGAAACCGTATGTCATCAGCTTCCTGCACAAGCCTTGCAAAATGAGCCAGTTAGTTGAGGTGGTTCAGTTGGTGATGGAGGGGTAGGGTAACATTTTTTGACAGCATAGGAGTTAATAAGAGATGATAGAATTTACAACATACTGAAACAACGACAAGAAACAGAGGTGGGTAGTTATTGTGGTCCTCGTGACGGGCACTGTTGGTAATGATTTTAGCATACTTCAGAGTCATCGCATTATCGGCAAGTCATCAGATACAGAGGCACCCATTTCACTTGGTATCGTCAATCAGTTCAATAGGCCGCCATAAAAAATTGTTCCCATTTTGTTCCCGCTTTTTGGGACCAATGAGGAACAAAAGGGACTAAAAGGGATCAATCGGTATTGAAATCATTAGGGTTATCAGGCAGATCATCTGTTATAGTTGTTTATCATCGCCCTCTCACGGCGGAGACAGGGGTTCGATTCCCCTTGGGACTACCAAAAAACAGCCGTAAAACCAACCTGTTACGATTTTTATTTTTTCCCTTCAATTCATCGCCTCAGAATTTGCCCCCGTTTTCTCAAATTGTTATTTTTATCAATGTTTCCGGACTCAGAATCCTTGGAGTAGACTGCGAGACGTTTATGCGAGAGTCAGGCCAATTTTGAATCCATGGCGCCGCCGCATTTCGGCGGTGTCAACAAGGATCGTGCATATAGGTATCAATAAGGTAAGTAGGACTGAAAATTTGGACTGGTTGGACGTAATGAATGTGCTGACAGAGCGGGCCCGGAACCCGCACATTGGGAAACCAGAGGGGTAGTTAGAACGGCGGTGGTGTTTTTGGAACTAGGTCCGTACATGGAACGGACGGTCGCTTAGTGAAAGCGCCGTCCTCTTTCAATATCCATCTATTCTGATAATTGTTCATCTCAGGTTAATATACTATGAAAAGATAACGCTCATTCGCTAAAGATTACGTGAGAAATTACGATTCCACGTTAACTCCCCTCTTGTGCTCTTCAAGGAGTGGTCATGTTTGGACACATGCAGGCTTTGCAGGTCAGAGATCAGCCTCCTATCCTCTTGGCTGTCTTATGCGGAAATCTCGATTTAACAAGAGATTCGGCCTCTGATCCAGGAATCACATAAACGGTCTCCTTTTTCGCTCGCATCTTCTTGATTGTACGATCCAGATATTGTCTTGTGTCGGTAAGATATTCGCCAA
>CAITZA010000434.1 GCA_903896745.1 uncultured Desulfomonile sp.
AATTTGCCTCAACCGCCACTACACTCTCAAAGCCCCACAACTCCGATACAAATTTTGTGAAACCTAATGCAGTGGATGATACTCCTTCGGTAATTCTGGATGCCGTAAGTTGGACAGAAACATTCTCCGGACCGCTTTCAGAGTGGAATAGGGCCCAATGCATACGTCGAAACTCATCCGGGTATGAATCAACAAGTGTGTTTATGGTATATTTAGTCATTTCAATAAGATTATAAGATAAAGTTACAAACAAGTCCACCTAAATTTCCAGAGGCAATATCTAAGAATTTAGTTTAACTTTTTAATATTTCTTATTGACTTTTCTAAATTTTTAGTCCTATAATAATAAAAAACAGCGAATAGGTAACGTTGAAAATAATTCTATAACAACAGCATATGAAACCAAAAACATTATTTAATAACCTTGAATTCGATTCAATTGATAACCCCCGGAATAGTTCGAATATACCGGAAACAAAAGGATTTTGGCTTTGTATGAAGCCAAGCGCTCTAAACCCTACAGACATCACCGGAATGTGAGGAACGCCGCATGACGCGCTGGAAACCAAACCTGGCGCCTGTTGACGAGATGTTAGATCAAAAGCAGACGGAAGAGTCTCGTCTGATAAAGATTGGCAGGCAGGCTGAAAATTATGCGGCGCAGAAGCCTGCGAGCGACGATCCTGTTGTTCCGGAGGCCACAAAACAGCCTTCCCCCAATAATATTACACAAGAAGCAAAACAGACTCCGGATCCCAAGTCGGGGGCCTTTAATCCGCTGGATGACGCTTCGATCGATGATCTGGGCAGTTTCCTGGATTTGTCGTCCGAAGAGCGTGCCAAAGAAGCTGAAGCGGAAAAGAAGGTTACGCAAACAAAAACGGAAAAACTGTGGTCACGAATCCGGCCATATACGACTTACGCTATTATTGGGCTGGTTGCATTAGCGCTGTTAGTGACCGCAATTTCAATTTACAGGATGTATTATTCGGATACAGCCGTATCAACAACCGTTTACATATTGAACAGCAACCATCCGGTGCATGAGGAAGCCATCAGACTAACCGATTCCAGCTCGATGTCCAATTTTGTGCAGAGATTTTTCATAAGCATGATTCTTGAGAGAAGCCTTGGAACAGAGTCAAGGACGAAGTTCAGTTCGGCGACTGCCATGCTGGAATGGTTTACCAAAAACCTCAGGATAAACAGGGAAGTTAGTGACCACGCAGCGCGCATAACATTTAACCTTTCAGGCAGCGACCCGGAAATGATGAGTAAGCTGATTGACGGGTATATCGGATCATACATAGATTCGAGAGCCGCTTCTGAAGCTCATGCTCCGGTTACCGAGCCTGTGGGCGTCCAGAACACTGCTCTTCCCAGGGTGACTAGCGGCGCTGGCAGCGAAACGGACATCACATCGGGTCCCTTGAAGGCAGTGGATGAGAAACTTCGAAAGCTTGATCAAACTGACCAGGAATATGTTTCAGCGTTAAGGCTGCTGAGTAAGGATCGTCTCATCGGGGTTACCGACGCTAACGTGTTTAGAGGATTTGTTCCTGAGTCGGAACTGGCTTCACATTCGGCCCTGGCCAAACTTCAGAGCAGAGTGGTTGAGCTTGCGGTTCAGAAAAATGCGCTTCAGGTAAAATTTGCTCCATCCTCCCGTGAAATTCAGGCGATTGAGCAGGAAATACGTGGTGTCAGGGAAGCTATGCGACAGTACCTGAATGAGCAGCGTCAATTTGTTCAGGCCAGGAGAGGCGAGTTTCTCTCTGAGAGGTCGGAACTTCTCAGACAAAAGGCGTTGTCGCATGCAGAAAATGAAGGTTCCAGTCAGGCGCCTCAGCAGAGTCAGGTCTCCCAGCAGAAAAGAAGGCCATCACTCGGGAATTTGCCTAGCGGTCGATTTTGGTATGTTGGGCAGGATGGAACCACGATCATAGCGGAGCCTACCTATCTGGGCAAGGGCCAGGCGACTACGGCTGTGAACAGCGTTCAGGGTTTTTCGGCCCATGAGATGCCGCAAAGCATCAGCTACGGGCCTGCTATCAACTCTGGTTATACGCAAAATCAATACTATAACCCTCCTCAACCGGTTCAGCCGGTAAACCAGCCTCAACATTTCAACCCCTATGGCCATATTCAAAATGTGGCCCCAGGTTACAGCCCAAACATGTCTGCCCAGAAACCGGCTGAGTATGATCAGCAGGCCCGAATCAAGGAAGCGCCTGCGCCGCCCCAGCCTGTTGATTCAAGACAAAACCAAGGTCCTTCAACATTCCAGCCGGCACAGGCTTATCAACCTCAGGGCTATCAACCACAATACAACCAGCACAGCGCTCCGTTGCATACGGGGGTTGGTCAAAGCCCTATGATGTCAAGTGGTCTCGGCTCAAAATTTTACCAGCCGAATAGTTCACCGGTAAATCGCTACCAGACGCAATCCCTTAGAGGATCATATTAATGAGCAGCGTCCATAGCCACCAAGCCAATCGCTATTTCAGGCCCGCAGGAGTTTCGGTCTTCGGAACACGCTTGCGATCATGCCTGATCATAATGGCGATCCTCATTCTTTCAACATCCCTTGTGTCCGCAGACATGCGGGAAGAGAGACCTCTCTGGACAATGGGATTCGAGGGCTTTTTCAGCAGCATAGAGGGTCGCATGGGGTTTGATCAGCAGAACGCTGGATATGGAACGCTTAATGACTTGAGAGAAGATCTCGGACTTCCATGGGACAACATTTCATACAGGATTGTCGCCTCGATCAGGCCATTGCAGCATCACATGCTAAGAATGTATGGGAGTGTTCCTGAAAGTTACATGGGTTCGACGTTGCTAAAAAGAGAGATCAGGACCACAAGGTATCCGGGGACCCTGACTGTAAACAACGACCAGACCATAGTTTATGCTCCCGGAACTCAGATCAAATCCCAATTGCGCACTGCCATGTTTGGGTTTGGATATGATCTGGATTTTCTGTTGTGGCCCAATTGGGTAGGCGGTTTCAACGGGGATCTCAGATACCTGGATCTCAAGGTAAAAATGACCGGAACAGGTGTTGTTCAACCTACTGGCGCGCCGATTCTCGATAACACGGTAGACACGATAAATATTGATGAGCTTGTTCCCTGTCTGGGTGGCCACAGCGAGGTGGTGTTTCCCTTTGACTTTGGATGCGGATCTGGTTCGTCAGCAGGGGCATTTAGCAGGCTGACTTACGGAATAACCCCCAACTATCTGAATTATGTGGATATAGCCATGGGGCTAACCCTTAACTTCGCGCCGTCATGCCG
The DNA here is from genome assembly GCA_903896745.1 of uncultured Desulfomonile sp. Taxonomy (GTDB): domain Bacteria; phylum Desulfobacterota; class Desulfomonilia; order Desulfomonilales; family Desulfomonilaceae; genus CAITZA01. The sequence continues at coordinate 3,300 of CAITZA010000434.1, forward strand.
CTTTATTCTCAACACAAGGGTTGGGTACGAACATGAAAGCATTTTTCATGACGCGCAAAACAGAAACGGGCGAGTGCTGGAATTGAAACGTGACGGGATAATGTTTCGTGTGGAAGGTCTTTTCTAGAGTGAGCCAGAGACCTGAAAAAATGTTCCCGGATTGAAACGACAAGGCAGATTATGGAAATACGCGGTTTTAAAAAATCAGGCTTCAAGGGTTTTATGGCATTAAATCGATGCCTCGCCCTTGTTTGCGCGTTTTCGATAGCTCTGGGAGGTTGCGTCATTCCGAGGCACAGAGGCGTTGTGGTCGAACCTTTTCCGATCTCAGCCTCCATGTCGGTCACAGAACATTTTCCAGTAAGCTCATACAGATTGACTGAAGGCGACACGCTGGAATTCATTTACCTGACTAGACCCCAGAAAACGGCCTCAAACTACAAGTTGCAGGTCAAGGATCAGATAGATGTAGAATATACGTACCACCCGGAGTTGAACCGCACTCTGCGCATTCGCCCGGACGGAAAAATAAGCATTCCGCGCAAACCTGATGTATTGGTAGCCGGCATGACTCCTGACCAGGCTTCGGCAATGTTGAGGGATGTATATGCAGACCTTCTGAAAGATCCGGAAATCACTGTAACAGTACGAGAGTTCAACGCAAAACTGGATGAGCTGCAAAAGGCGATCGCCACAGCCCCCTACGGGCAGGCTCGAGTAAGCTCGATAAGGCCCGATGGTGGCTTGTCGCTGCCCTACATACCGGATGTTCAGGCGGCAGGGCTAACAGTTCCGGAACTCACGGCCAAGGTTAACAAGGCCTATGCGGACCTGATCAGTGATATGACGGTTTCTGTACTGCTCAAGGATGTCATCGGAAACCTCGTATTTGTTGACGGAGAAGTTGACAAACCTGGCGTGTTTACCATGAAGGGCCCGATGACCGTTCAGGCAGCCCTTGCTCTGGCGGGTGGTACGAGAAACACTGCTGAGCCACGCACAGTACTGGTCATGTCCAAGGCGCCCGATGGTCGAATAGTTCCCAGAACTGTCGATCTTACAGCGATGACAGGCGCCACTGACTATATGCTTCAAAAGAACGATCTGATCTATGTTCCAAAGAGCCTGATAGCCCGGGCCGATGTCTGGGTAGATCAAAACATACGACAGCTAATCATGTTCCAGGGATGGTCTCTAGGCTTGAGCACCCAGTTGGGAAGGTCATCGTCACGATAAGCCCTGAAAGCCTGGCAATTGCTGTCAGAGACAAACGACCAGGCGCCATCCCGGCGTCTGGCTATACAACAAAAAGTTGAACCGCTAACAGAAGCTCCGGAAAATAACCGGAGTTTTTTTACCTCCGAGCGCCGTGACAGTGGGGAACAGGCTTTGCCCAATTGTTGTGATCCGGGGTTTGAATTGTCAGCCCAGACCTGATCAGGGACCCATCAATAATCGATTCCCGTTTGCACGGGAATGACATACCAAAACATTCATTAAATTCGAATCTATTTTGGAGAACGACCAGAGTGAACGCTATTTATGGGACGTGCTTTGTAGCCGCGTCTCTGAAACCTGTAACCGATGTGATCGATGATACTCCATGCGTCGAGGCATCCTTTCATTATTAATCGAAAGGTTTGGGGTCCATCCCCGCAGGTCATGTTAATCCGTTTAAGAGAGTAACGGTCGAACGCCAGGGGGTTCACGCCATGGATAGCGGTCACTGCCCATGGATAGCCTGCACGGATTACAGCGTCCCGGGTGGCTGCCGAAAAATCTCGCATGGTTCCGTAGGGATATGAAAACCCACACGGCTCT
>CAITZA010000435.1 GCA_903896745.1 uncultured Desulfomonile sp.
CGGAGTAAACCCATAGTTTGGACCATAGTGAGTCATGTCGGCTGATCCCAGGAAAACCGCTGACAAATCCTTTTGCCTCAGAATATTGCACAAGGAGGATGCGAATTCGCCGGCTTCCAGGGATGCTGGGGTGTGCGCCGCTATCAGTATGGACTTGGGGAAAAACCACTTGATAAACGGGAGTTGGATTTCAACCGTATTGTCGGCAAAAGTGTCAGGAACCGAGATGGCATTGGTTTGTTTCATTATCTCGCTGGAGAGGCGGGCATCCATAGCCAGATTGCCAAACGGCGTCTCCCATGCCTCTTCCAGATAGATCATCGTATGGTTTCTGGCTGATAAATGACCACCAAATACTACTGTGACGTGAGGCGTTTTTCGAGCGGCGAGTGTTTTCACTACCCGGGCGGCCGGCTTGCCGGAAAAGTACCATCCAGCGTGTGGGGCTACCCCCGAAATCCACTCTCCGTGAGGTGGATCAAAACCGTTGACAAAGTTTCTGATTTCAAATTCACATTCCCGCGCCGTGGAAGGATACCAGCCAGATGGCAACATTCTTTTTCTGATTTTCATGGCAGCGCCCTCTGATGATATTCCTGCAGGGATCTTGCCCTGAAACGAGCTCCCCTGCATATTGAACGTAAACCGAGAGAAAACGCGTTTGCGCCGGCCAGCGTGGTAAAATACGCCACGTTGTGGTTTAGCGCCGCCAGCCTTATGGCAAAAGAATCCTGGAAGGATTTCTTGTCCGCTGATGTATTGACAACCAGTGATATTTCATTTTTCCTGATGAGATCAATAACATCGCTTTCGCCTTCTTCGTGGACCTTGGCAACGACCATGCTGGGCACTCCCGCTTCCTTGAGGGCGTCCGCGGTACCTTGTGTGCATACAAAAGTGTAACCGCAATCACGAATTCGTTTTGCCACTATTACTGCGGCCTTTTTGTCCCGCCCTGCAACACTCAGGAATACCTTTCCACCCTTGGGAAGCGGAAAGTCCGTCCCGTACTGGGCTTTAAGATATGCCAGCCCAAATTCCTGATCAACCCCCATTACTTCTCCGGTGGATTTCATCTCAGGCCCCAGAACCACATCCACGCCATGAAACTTGATGAACGGAAATACGGCCTCTTTTACGCTAACATGATCGGGGATGATCTCTTTGGTGAATCCAAGCTCCCTGAGGCTCTTGCCTGCCATAACTCTGGCGCCTATTTTGGCCAATGGCTTCCCTATTGCCTTGGAAACGAACGGTATGGTCCTTGACGCTCTCGGGTTGACCTCAAGCACGAATATTTCGCCATCCTTGAGCGCCAACTGCAAGTTCATGAGACCCTTGACCTTCAACTCAAGGGCAAGCATTTTGGTGATTCGTCTGATTTCATCCAGATATGACCTTCCGAGGCTGTATGGCGGCAGGGAACACGCAGAATCCCCAGAATGAACGCCAGCTTCTTCGATATGCTCCATTATGCCACCAATGACTACATCTTCGCCATCAGATATTGCATCCACATCGATTTCAACAGCCCCTGTCAAATATCCGTCAACAAGAATTGGCCTCTCGGGTGACGCCTGAATGACAGACGTGAGATAGTTCTTGAGGTCGTCCTCACTATGCACTATTTCCATAGCCCTTCCACCTAGCACGTATGAAGGCCTGACAACGAGCGGATAGCCGATACGACCAGCTACCTCCATGACCTCAGCGTAGGAATGCGCAATGTCATTTGGGGGCTGATTCAGACCCAGGACAAGCAGCATTTCCTTGAACCGCTTCCTGTCTTCCGCCCTGTCAATGGCGTCAGGAGATGTTCCAATTATCGGAACGCCCGCGTTCCACAACGGAACGGCAAGTTTAAGAGGTGTCTGACCGCCAAACTGGACTATCACACCGTCCGGTTTTTCCCTTTCCACTATCGCCAGCACGTCCTCGAGCGTCAACGGTTCGAAATAAAGCCTGTCGGAGGTGTCGTAATCGGTGCTGACCGTTTCGGGGTTACAGTTCACCATTATGGTCTCGAAGCCGTCTTCTTTAAGAGCGAAGGCCCCATGCACACAACAGTAATCAAATTCTATACCCTGACCTATCCTATTGGGACCTCCTCCAAGAATCATGATTTTTTTCGCATTTGTCACACCCGACTCGTCCTCATCTTCATAGGAAGAATACAAATACGGGGTATGGGCTTCAAATTCCGCTGCGCAGGTATCAACCCGCTTGAAAACCGGAATCACGCCGTACTCGTAACGGAGGTTTCTGATCTCATCCTCAGTCTTACCCATTAACGAGGCAAGCCTTACGTCGGAAAAGCCCATCGACTTGACCTGCTTCAAAGCGTAATCGATCTCATCGTTCTTGAGCCATTGTTGATCAGATATTACGCGCTC
>CAITZA010000436.1 GCA_903896745.1 uncultured Desulfomonile sp.
GCGTATTCCGCGGCCAAGACCCGGCCGGTACGCTTCATCACCCAGCGATAGCTGGCATCCGGCTTGGCCACGTAATCGGCCAGCGGGGCTGAGGACGCCTCGGCGGGCCAGGCAAAATCCCAGTAGGTTTAGATCGAATCATTTTAGTTCAAGTTAAAATGGCGGGTGTGGGTTCCTGGTCTTGGGCTTTGAATCAAATAAAACAAGCATATGCCACCGTGGAACAGTTTGTTTCCGGAGCCATTATTTTCAACTTCGAAGAAAAACCTGATGAAATCGAAGAACTGAAACAAGATTTGGAAAAAGCAATTAACATCCCTATCAGGTTGATCGGTGGCACTGATTTTGCTAGAATTATCTTACAACATTTCCCCAAAGAGGCTAGCGAGCTGTTCGAAAATAGCGACTAAATAAAATCAATGAGAACTTTTGGGTCATCACTCAGCTTATTTCGAATTCAATTTTGTCGGGCTTTAAAATCAACGGTCACAAAAGACCGAAATCCGATCTTCTGGTCATTCCTCATCTCAATAAAATCGAGGTTTCATGAACTCTTTCATGTGCAAGGATTTTCTAAATAACTGCTCCAATAAGTGATCAGAGCATAACCCACCGAATGAGCCTTGGAAAAGGTATAACCATTAGAACTTTTAAGAAGTTCAAATATTTCCGAGGCTCTTTCAAGGCATATTCCGTTTTGCCGAGCGCCTTCGATGAACTTACTTCTTTCAAGGGTTAGTTCCGGCTCCGTGCTTCTTCCCAAAGCCCTGCGCAGGAGATCCGCATCGGCATCTGAACATCCGCTGATGGCAGTGGCTATTTGAATGAACTGTTCCTGGTAAATGATGAGGCCATAGGTTTCAGCCAGGATTGGCTCCAACACGGGGAGCAAATATTCCACCGGCGTGCGACCAAGTTTCCGGTTCATGAAATCGTCGAGTATTCCTGATTCGAGTGGGCCGGGTCTATACAGGGACATAATACCCACGGCCTTCGAACGTTGATGGCTCGAATCTGCTCAGAATATGGCTCATTTCTTCCGATTCCGCCTGGAAGACCCCGCGCGTGTCGCCCCTGACAGCATTTCAAAAGTCAACCTGAAATGAATATGTTGCATTTCCATCCTCCAGGCTCAAAATCAGAGATAACTGAAACAGGGCGATGCCAGGTCGCTGTCAAGGGATAAAATACCGACCTCCGAAATTACATCAGGTCAACTTTGTATCTGTTTGGTTTTCTGGAAGTAATTTTTATGTGAACCACCAAAATAAAAAAATTATCTTGAGATGAGCGAATTACTCAAATAATTCGCATGAGTCCATATTAATGTTTTTTCAAAATAGAGACGTTGGTTGCCATCAATAGTTGACAACGGGAATCTGTAAGAGGTAGTTGATGTGTCTTCCAAGGCCATCCCTGGCGCTATGAACGATGAGTTCAATCTCAATAGTGGCTCCAAATTGTCCTTTACTTGGTACCATGCACATTTCCATACCGAGGAGACTTGATCATGCCTCAGCAGACTTTGTCGGAATTTATTTGTGAGCTCGAGAACATCGGGCAACTGCATCGAATCAGGGAAGAAAAGCGGTCAGATGAATTGCCTTCAATTATGGACTCGGTTCATGATAAGGCGGTCCTGGTCGAGAAACTCAAGGATTCTGAATTCCAGTTACTATCCGGGGCCTATTCAACGCGGGAGCAGTACGCCCATGCCCTTAACTGTGACAAACGGGAGATTAGCCGCAAGATAGCCGAACTCACGACTAAAAGGGTGAAGCCAGAGCTCATCGACTCCGCTCCTTGCAAGGAGGTTGTTCTCAAAGGCGACGAAGTAGATTTGACCAGATTCCCACTTTTTCTATACCATCCGCACGATGGACACGCATATCTACAAGACGTCAATGTAGTGTCCCGACACCCTGACAGCGGTTTGATCAATTGGGGTATGTATCGCTTGATGTACCGATCCAAAAACGAGACCAACGTTGACATGCGCAACGATAGCCACAACTCCAGGGTTATCGCCAAGAAGTATGAGGCGCTTGGTCAGGACATGCCCGCGGCCATGGTCATCGGTGGGCCGACTTTAGACAAGATCGCGTGCATGTTCTCCTTTCCTGGAGTAGACGACTGGGACATTCTTGGTGGGTTCTACGGAAAGCCGGCCAAGATCGTAAAGTGCGAGACTAACGACCTCACCGTTCCAGCCAATGCTGAGATCATTATCGAAGGTCGTATCAAGACTACCGAGGGCTGGGTATATGACGAAGGTCCTTATGGGGAATTTACAGGTACTTACGGGGGCGGTCTTCCACATAATTGCCGGTTTGAAGTTGACTGCATAACCTACCGCAAGGGTGGCATTTACCAGTATGCTACCATCGGGGGCCTAAAACCTGGCCTGACAGACATGATGATTTTCAGTCTAGCGGTCGAAGGAGACATCTTTACAGCTCTAAAGAACGCTGGTCTCCAGGTACTGGACGTGTATATGCCATCTGGCGGTTGTACAAACATTGCCTACGCGCGAATCCGGACAAGAGGAGGTGGCGACGCCAAGCAGGCTTTGACTGTCATGCTCAGTTGTTCTCGGCAGTGGTTCCCGAAGATCGCCTATGTCTTCGACGAGGACGTGGACATTTTCGACGACGAGCGTGTCAAGTGGGCCATGGCATGGCGTTACGACCCGAGAAAGGACACGGTAATAATCCCTGAACTGAATGTTCTACCGCTGGATCCGTTGGGACAAACGGACCATCCGCCAGTAAATATGTCCAAGGTTGGTTTCGACTGTACCATCCCATTGGTCGGCAATTATGATCATTTCTCTTTTGCGGCGGCCACTGTGACGGACCCGCTCGGAGAGCCGCCCCAGAACGTCGAAAACCTTACTGAAGACGAACTTGCTAAACGCATGGCGGATTTCATACGGAAGACTCCACGGACGTGGCTCGATATTCTGAAAGAATTCCACGGACAACCCAACCCGATGATTTATAGAGCCTTCGGCCAGCTACGTCCGAAACTGGGACGCATAGCGGATCGTCGCCCGAACTATCCGTACACTTTTGCCGACGCCTGGTTCGTGTATGAGGGTGACTCCGGAAAGAGGAAATGACCCATTGAGGACCACTCAAACAATCGGATTTTTGCCAAACTCATTAATGAATGGTTCCATGAAGTTAGAAGGAATATCTAGCGAGTAAATGGCCGGATTCTTTTCAGACTCGATATAATATTGACGTCAAAGAGGAACATTCATGAATGAAAGTCGGCAATGGACACGTTTCCTTATCAACGTCCTATACGAAAACATAGGCTCTAACGTACTGCAGATAGTAGAGACACACCTGTTGGATTTTCTTGGCTGCGCCATCTACTGCTCCGCCAGACATCGAAATCAGGCCCTTTGCGACCTGATGCTCTCGACGCATCCAGGAGGCGCCTGCACAGTGATAGGCGATGACGTCACGACACACGTTCTTGCGGCGGCCCAAGCAAACGGTAAATCCGGACGTGATTTCCTCCTGGCTACGATCCTGGGGTACGAGTTGATGATCCGTATTGGACTGGCGCTGACGGTTCGGCACAACCTGCGTGGCTTTCACCCCACTGGCACTGCAGGCGCATTCGCTGCATCGGCTGTTTATGCAAAGCTTCTCGATTACCAGGAGGACGAAACCAAAAACGCTTTGGGTATTGCCGCGTACATGTCTTCAGGCATAAAGCAATTCTTCAGGAATGGGGATTCTATCAAACGGCTCCACCCGTCGAGAGCGGTTCAGGGCGGAATAACAGCAGCGCTTCTGGCTGCCGCTGGCGTCACCGGCCCTGCCGAAGTCCTGGAAGGGGAACTCGGATTCCTTCACGCATTTACAGACGAAGCGAGCATCTCGCTTTTGTGCGACGACCTTGGAATGCAGTGGAGGATGACGGGGCTCAGCCTCAAGCCCTTCGCCTGCTGTGGCGGTCTGCATGCCTCCATTACTGGACTACTTGAAATGCGCGACGCAGTGGTTGCGAGGATCGATGATTTGACGGAAATCGAGATTGCAGTATGCCAGAAGGTGGCCCTACAGAACGGACCGTTTGGTAATAACACCATCATGAAGGCCCAATATTCCCTGCCATTCGTCGCTGCTCTCACAATCCTGCGAGATATATGCGACCCTAATGTTTTCTCCATGGAAAACCTGCATGATGATTCGATTATTGCGCTTGGGCATAAAGTTAGAGTCCTGGCCTCGTCTGACATCGAAACCATGAGCCAGGCTCGCATCAACGTCCGGTTCCGTGATGGCGGCAGTCTGGACAGGGAAGTATTGGCGCCCACGGGTTCACCCGACAACCCTTTATCGCCTGGAGATGTGTCTGCTAAATTTCACCGATTGACTAGTGGCTGCATAACCTCAGATGTTGCTGGGCGTATTGAAAAGCACGTCAATGAGATGGAGTCTTTGTCCTCCGTGTCGCAACTAACGCGGCTGCTTACTTTTAAATGATTGGCGATCATAACAGCTATTCGGTTCGGAACCCGGGCTGGACGATGAACATGGTCATCACGTAAAGACAGGAAGGAGAAGATCATGTCCTCAGGATACACTGCCCAATTGGCTCAATGGATCAGTGGCCTCGAATACGGCCATATCCCTGCGGAAGTGGTCGAGCGGATGAAATGGCTCATGCTGGATTCCATCGGTTGCGGGCTTTTCGGCTCCACACGACCCTGGTGCAAGATGGCGGCGGAGGCAATATGCGCCGTAGACACAAATCCAGGGGCGACCGTATGGGGTTCCTCCTACACCTGTTCCAGCCCGCACGCTGCGCTTATTAACGGGACTTTTGTCCAGGGCTACGAGTTGGACGACGCGGGCATGCAGACTCATGCAGGCGCTTCCAACGTCACCTCTGCCCTGGCAGTCTGCGAGGAACGTGGCGGCTTGAGCGGGAAGCAGCTTCTGGCAGCCTTGGTTGGCTCCTATGAACTGCTTTTTCGCATAGGGATGTGTTTCACCGCAAGGGGATTTCTCTACCAGGACCTGGGGTGGCGCCAGGCTGGGTTGCTGTCACCTTTCGGCGCTGCCGCCTCTGCTGGAGCTCTATTGCGGCTGTCGTCCGACAAGTTGTTCCATGCCTTTGGTCTCGCGGGTAACAGGGGCATAGCCATGGAGATCACCAGGATCTCAGCAATGGACAAGCGCATGATGCAGGCCAGAGGGGCGTTAAATGGTATCCACTCGGCGCTCCTGGCGGAACGCGGATTCACTGGTATCGAAAACGTGCTGGAGGCCGATGGTGGTTTCTGCCAGTGCTTCACCCAGTCAAAGGACCGCTATTCCCTGGATGAGTTAACCAAGGACCTGAGCCGGAAATGGTATTCACCATCCACGGAGCTCAAACGCTACTGTGGTATGCTTTTCCAGCACGGCTACTATCATACTGCCAAATACATTCGCGATAAATACCATCCGGATCCGGACCAAATCCAACGTATCATTATTCCCGTAAGTAAACTGCTCGACATGCACACGAACCATTCCTACGACCAGCAGGACAGCGAAACATTCGCCCAGTTCTGCATTCCCTTCGGTGTTGCGGCAATGCTCGTAGACGGTGATGTTTTCGTAGGCCAGTACACGCCAGAGAAGCTTAAGGACCCGGTAATCACTGCGCTGGCAAAAAAGGCTGTGCAGCTCTACGATCCGAGCCTGGAAAACAACCTCAGTCCGTCACCCAGACCTTGCCCCATCATCGTTGAAATGCGCGACGGTCGCAGAATCGAGGAAACTCAGATATACGGTGGCAAAGCTAGCGCCATGAGCCAGGAGGAGATCGTTTCCAAGTTTCATAAGCTGGCTGGCGCCGTGGCTCCCGACACCAGAATCGAGAGAATTGTTCAAATGGCCGGGGAACTCGAGAAACTGAAAGACGCCGCAGTCCTGGCCAGAGAATTGAGGTTTTAAATTGCCGGGCGATCTGTCCTGGTGAGCGATTATGAGTTCACAATGAGAACAGTATCGTCAAGTTTTAACTAAAGCCAGCAATCCTGAGTCCTCGATGTGGATTGGTAGAACAAAACCTGCTCATAAAAGTCGCTTTTTGACAAGTAGGACACTTGCCCAACAGCGTGTCACGGTATTGATTTAAAACGAACGTGTAGCGGAAAGGCAATTTTCCTGATCGCAACAGCGCCTTTCCAGTCTCGCACAAAAATGTTACTATCTTGGGAAGACAAAACCCGCAATACCCACTGCGTGAGTTCGGGAGCCTTTTAAGCGGATTCGGCGTTAGGGGATTTCAGTTGGAAAATCTGACAGGCGGATTAGTTGGAGCAGTTTGGAGAGTCGATGCTCACAACCCATTGCAGGACATTTTGGAGCGCTGTTCTGTGGTTTATGTTGCGGCAGGCGAAAGTTATTAGTGGCGGAGAGAGAGGGATTCGAACCCTCGGAACACCTTGTGGGCATTCACGCGATTTCCAGTCGCGCCCCTTCGGCCACTCGGGCATCTCTCCGTAAAGTAAAAATAAAATATATCTTATTTGCTAAACCTCGGTCAAGGAGATTTGTTGTTGATAAATGATGTTCAGGAAGATTTTCGATCTGCTTTCGTAGCGGTAGTCGGTAGACCTAATGTTGGGAAATCCACACTGATTAACAGATTGCTGGGACAGGAGCTTTCAGTAGTTTCGCCGAAGGCTCAGACAACCAGAAATCGAATTTCAGCCATTATCAATTATCCGGGCGCCCAGATAATTTTTCATGACACACCGGGTTTCCATCACTCCTCAAACACCCTAAACCTGTCTTTAGTAACCTCAGCAAAAAAGGCCGCTGTCGATTCTGATCTCATATTGTTTCTTGCCCAACCCCGGACCACTCCATCCGACGAAAATATCGAACTACTCGATTTCTTAAAGTCATCCCGCAAACCGGTAATTGTGGCCATTAACAAGACTGATCTCATCTCCAAAACTCAACTACGCGCAATTATTGAAAATTATATCAGGACAGAATCCTTCAGGGACGTCGTTGGTGTGAGCGCACTAACAGGAGAAGGGACAGATTCTTTAATCAAAAAAATCATAAGTCTTTCTCCGAAAGGCGCGCGTTTATATCCTGAAGATTATATAAGTGATTTGCCTGAAAAATTTTTTGTGGCCGAGTTTGTTCGAGAACAGGTCATCCTCCAGACCTCACAGGAAATACCGTATAAAAGCGCTGTAATAGTGGAAAAGTTTGTTGAAGAATCCAACAGGGTAAGGATTCATGCTGACATTCATGTGGAACGGGACAGTCAGAAGCGGATACTGATTGGTCACGGCGGATCGATGATAAAGTCTATTGGCGTCTCAGCCAGGAAAAGGATAGAGGCTTTCCTGGATTGTCCGGTTCATCTTGAGCTGTATGTCAAGGTTAGCCCGAAGTGGACAACTTCCTTATCGAAAATCAGGGACTTTGGTTACTAGGCCTTAGACGCTGCCAGGAAAATGCCGTATGACGCATTGTTTCTGTTTTCAGAATATCCAGGCAGCGATAAACACTATTTCTAAATTATTACCGACATCTTTTCAGCCAGCAGTTTAAATGAGTCAGGCGCCTGAACATCAGCGTCAGCCATTAATGTTCGGGCAATTCTTAGTAAGCTGATTTGCGCGGCGCTCATATCAAAATCTATATCCAGGTTGGCAGCCATGCCCAGATACTGATTAATCTCTCCGATGACAACAGGGTCCGACGGATTGGCAGCCAGTTTTTGAACAAGATCATGAATGTTGCGAGCCAGCATTTCTCGGGCTGAACTCGTATCCAAATCAATCTTCCAGAAACTTACATCCGCCAGAACCCGCTCAAGCTGATCCGGAAATAACCCATGGGAAAGTTTATCTAATTCCATCAGGAATTCCCGATTGAGTACAAACCGCGCTGCGGCTCTAAATGTGTCGGGCAAACTGACCCCATGATCAATGATCAATCTGGCCAGGTCTTCATTTTTCCTGAAGAAAGCGCCGAATAGTGTAGCTTGCTCCCTGAACAATGCTTTCGTAACTATTTTCAGGACCTTGTCCCGTTGGTCCCTGAACAGATCCTTGAACGCGAAATAATGTCTCGGGAAGTAAGTATCCAGTTTTCTGATCAATTCGGTAGATGAATTTTTGTGAAAGGTTTCTATCAGCTCTTTTTTTACATCTTCATATCGGACGTCGGTTTTTCTTGTGTCGTCAATGGAACACCGCAGGTCAAGTGCGCCGAGGTAAAGCGCCGAAAAAACAAACTCACGTTTTTCCAGAGTAACCAGGCTGGTCACATCAACCCTTCCAAATAACATCAATCGTTCGGAAAATTCCTGACGTGTGAAGTCAATCATTTTGACTTCGTAACAATACAGTCTGTTTTGGGGTAGAACCTTGTCGTAGAGAGAAGAAATTACTTCATGCGCCGCGACTTGTGACAGCCCTATAATTAATGGAAATATCTGATCCTTGAATAACCGGTCTCCGTGAATATGTGGTTTGATATTGCTCCTGGCCGGACCAAGCTCCCTCAGGAACTCACTCATCAGGCCCGCTTCAAACCTGAACGCGAGTTGAAGAGCCCTGGCAGCGTAGCCCAGTATTTGAAGCGTTTCAATTCCCGTCAGGTCGTCAAAAAACCAGCCACAGCTAGTATACATAAGCATTCTGTTGCGTTGCATCTCCAGCAGGCTTAATGCTTCTACAACCTCATCATAATGCAGTTCTCGACCGGCCTGTTTTTCTACAAACTCCCTTGCGTTTTCATGATTGGCTAAAACAACTTCAATATATTCGTCTCGGGCTTTCCAGGGAAGCTTCAACAGCTTGTGGCCATTTTTTTCAAAAATGGCGTCCAACTGATCTCTCAGCAAGTCCAGGGAACGCCGCAAGGGGCCTCTCCATGCCTGGTTCCATCCTTCTTTACTCGATGTCGAGCAACCACAGTCAGACATCCATCTCCCAACTCCATGAGCGCAACTCCAGGCTGTTTTTTCGAGGATTTCCACCTGCACTGTGGGGGGATTTTTTTCGAGATATTCCCCATAATTTGTTAACTGGACAGAAGTATCCTGCATGAACAGGCGAACGGCATAAGCCAGAGCCATTTCTCCGAATCTGTGATGATGTCCGTACGATTCTCCATCGGTGGCAATGTGGACAAGCTGAGGCCAGGTACGCCCGGAAGAAAATGCGCTCATCAGGCGATTCTTAAACTCATCCCCGCTGTTGAGAAGGCCTTCAAACGCAATCGCCTGGGATATCGGTCCATCGTAAAAGAATATGACTATCTGTTTTCCCTTCCCGACGTTACAAACGTACGGCCTGGAGGGGTCTATCGGATGCGAGTTAATGTCAGTCCATGACGCATTCTGGTTCACCCTGAAACGTCTGGCCTGGCTAGGCGCCAGAATGGTAAAGGCAATGCCGTTATCTATCATTATCTCGAGGGTTTCACTATCGACAGCGGTTTCAGGTAACCACATGCCTTCGGAATACCGTTTGAATCTGCTTTCAAAATCCCTCAAGCCCCATATTATCTGGGTTTCCTTATCTTTCCTGGAAGCCAGTGGCAATATCATGTGATTATAGGGCTGAGCTATGGCGTTCCCATGCCCGGACCTCTTGGAAAGGCTGACCGCATCCGCATGAAGGATCAACTGATAGGCATGCGAGGCATGCTGTTCGAGCCATGACAGAAGCGTCGGCCCAAAATTAAAACTTATGTATTCATAATTATTAACAATGTCTTTGAGACGACCTTGCGGGTCCATTATCCTTGCCTGAGTGTTCGGCTTATAACATTCCTTACAGATTCTCTCATTCCAGTCGTGAAACGGATGAGCGGATTCCTGTTTTTCGATGGCCTCAAGCCATGGATTTTCACGGGGAGGTTGATAGAAGTGTCCGTGGATACAGACGTACCGAGGAATGTCTTTTCCCATGTTTTATCTCTTGAAAGGATTAATAAAAGAACTCGTCAGGGATTGAACCACTTCAGCAATTATTCCGTTATTTCGTTTTTCGCAAGCGCGGTTCGTTATTGACTGTATTGAATATGGTTCGTGGCGTCAAGTTAATAAGGATTTTACCAAAACGCTATTCTGGTTACAGGAAATACATTGATTCAGGGTCGCCGGTTATTACTACGCCGGCGACTCACTTTTCCCGCTTCAACAGCTTGTCGATATCTGAGGGCTTAATAGTCCGATTAATGTTTGTTATAGGATGTTTTGTAATTCTTGGCCTTTTTTGAATAACTCTTGGCTTTTTGGGCAACACTTTTACTCTGATTTCCATTCGACCTAGCCTTCTTTGCATAGCTCTTCTGAGTCTTTTTTGCAGAGTTTACTTTAGATTTCTGGGTCTTGGCGGTTTTTTTGGAATACTTTGAGCTCGAGCTTGCTTTGGAGTTTTTCACGCTAGTGGTGGAATCAGATTTCTTGAAAGAATTCTGAAGCGCTTTGGCGAGACTGTCATACGGCTTGGAGTCCGTCTGTTTGGCCATTTTTTCAACAAATGACGTTGACAGTTCACTTGACTGCGCATTACCGGCAAAGAGCCCAAAGCACAGAACAACCGCAAATGTCGCCATTAATAAGCATCTTATCATAACTTCAATTCTCCTGAGTATAGGGATTTAGCCAAGTATATAAAACTTAATGTAATTTGTCAATGGTTTATAAAACAAATGTAATTACGGTGAAATGTCTTTCTTAATCGTGCAATGCGCATGTTTTTATTTTTATTTATGGCGTTTCTCAAAAGTATTGCCCGAATGAGACCGAAATTGGGTATAATTTCCCTGGATTTACCAGTTCACGACGAGAGCGCCGTGGCCCTGGAGAAATCAAAGCCCAGCCCTGTCCGATCATGCCGGACTCGATCCCGCATCCACTATTTCTGGATTACCGCTTTAACTGGATGACATATGAACTCTGCGTTCAATCAGCGCTTATTTTTGAAAACGGACATATAGCTAATATCGGTGAGCCATTTTTGAAGGCTACAATTATCACGGTTGAGGAGAAGTGAAAGTGCGCCTGGAGGTAATTAAATTTCGGTGCGGATTCAGATCATTATAACAAGTGGCGAGGGTATTGAATTATCGCGTGGGAATCAATGCAAAACATCCACTTGGCTACCTTAGTTTCATCCCCTTGCAGTAGCTACTGTGGATGTCTGCCTTGAATCCCATGAAAAATGATCGAATAATGTTATTTTTTGTCCTTTTTTTCGGGCTTGTCAGCCTTCTTTGGCTTGTCGGCCTTTTTAGCGGAATCGTCCTTTTTAGCGGCCTTAGCTTTGGCCTTAACCGGCGCGCACTTATAAACAACAGGGGCACAACAAACCGGGCCGCAATAAACTGGGCCACAAACCGGAGCTTTGCAGGTTGATGCGCTTTTGCCCAAAAACGGCAAGTTCAAGCCGGGCAGAAAGGCATCCGCGGGGCTGGCATAAATAAATCCCGCGGTTCCGACCGCAACCGTTAAAGCAAATACCAACAACAGCTTCTTCATTTCTCGTTACTCCCTAAAAGATGGTAGATCCTTCAAGGGGATGATGGGAACTTCATATCACAATAGGCGCCGATTTGTCCAGTACTCGATGGCCAACTGTTTGATGAGCATAAAAACTTGTTTGCGGTAAATATCTGATCTATATGTTCTTAGTATTGTAACGATGTTGAGAAATTGTTGGACATCAATTTTTGTGAGGTGAAAATAGCGTATGATTGTAGTAACCGGTGGAGCGGGCTTTATAGGAAGCAATTTGATCAAAGCTCTCAATGACGCGGGTGAAACAGATATTCTGATCGTAGATCGGCTTGGTTCGTCGGAGAAATGGCGTAATCTCATTGATCTTAAATTCAATGACTATGAACATAAGGACAATTTTATTTCAAAAGCGGAAAAGGGTTTTTACAACGACACCGTTCGTGCGGTTGTTCACCTTGGCGCATGCAGTTCTACCACCGAACTGAACGCTGATTACCTTATGGACAACAACTTCGAATATTCAAAGAGACTGGTTCATGTCTTTGCCGCCAAGGCAGGACTAAGATTCATATATGCGTCAAGCGCAGCCACATACGGTGACGGAAGTTGCGGTTATTCGGATGAACATGCTGTCAGCCCAATTCTAAGACCGCTCAACATGTATGGATATTCAAAACAGCTCTTCGACTTGTGGGCCATGCAAACAGGTTTCATCAAACATTCCGTGGGCCTGAAATATTTTAACGTTTTTGGCCCCAATGAGTACCATAAGGCTGACATGAGGAGTGTTGCCATCAGAGCATATTTCCAGGCAAAAAAAACCGGAAAGGTCAGGCTCTTTAAATCCTACCGTAAACAGTATGCGGACGGCGAACAATTGAGGGATTTCATATATGTAAAAGACGCTGTAAGGATTACGATGTTTTTTTTGGAAAATTCGGACACTTACGGCATATTCAATGTTGGAACAGGACGTCCGTCAAGCTTCAACGAGCTTGCTTATGCGGTCTTTTCGGCCATGAAAATGACACCCAACATCGAATATATTGAAATGCCGGAAGGACTGGAAAAAAGATATCAGTATTACACCTGCGCCGACACTTCAAAGCTTGTGACCGCTGGATTCAATTACAAACTCCAGGAACTGGAGGATTCTGTAAAAGATTACATTCAGGAATATCTCGAAAAGGATTCCAGGTCCGAAACAGACTGACCATCAAAAGAATGAAACCTGAGAGATTGTTGTTTCTCTCAGGTTTTATTAGCAATATTTAATCATGTCAATGACACGCGACCATGAATTGACTGGACCACTCGGGACAAGTTACAAGCCAAAAGTAAGCTCGGTAACTTTTAGTTCATTCTTGACACTCGTCACACCCGGATATTCTTTGATAAGTTTTTCTGCTTTTTCCTTATCCCTTCGTTCGGAGATTCTTCCGGTGATCGTAACAAGCCCCCCTGTTTGATAATTGATTTCGACGTTTCGCGCGATGGAAGATGAAAGTTTTCTTCTGATAAGGGCTTCTATTTTTTTCGCCACGGACATATTCTTGAGATTTTCACAGAGCGCTGCTTCGTCCTCGGCTTTTTGCATTTTGTCAATGGCTTCCATGATTACATCACTTGCTTCGGATGAACCATAGTTTTCAGTATTGATAATAAGATCATAAAGGGACCACTCATTAGGATCACTTCTGAATATGGATCGGATGAGGTTTTCTCTTTCATGATCGTATCTCACGATGAAATCCTGGGCCTCATGTTTCGTGAAGTTGTAACGCCCCATTATTCTTTCGACTCTCAGGTCGAAAGGCGCTACTATCCTGCATTTGAAAATGCCCGGAACACCCCTCAAAACGACCTGCGATCCCCTTCCTACAAGGACTACGTTTCCCGAACTTGCCTTCTCGTAAGTTAAGGCCTCGAAAAGACTAGTATAGGATGGTCTGTCAAAGAAAATTCTCTCAAAAAAACCTGGACCATGTTCTGTTTCATAGAGATCACAGGCTCGGCTATATTCCGGGTCACAGCTCTGTGCCAATTCGTGAACCTGATCTCTCCCTACTAGCTCGAGTTCCATTCTCCGAGCTATGGTAGCCGCTATGACGTCCGCATAGGAACCCACCAGTCTTGATATAGTTACTATTCGCATTTTACCCTCACAAGTTGGTTGCGAGCATTCGCTGTTAGTTTGTCGCATTTTAATACTTTCTAAGAATCAGGCAGCCCAGCGGAGGCAGATTTAGCCTCAAGTGCTGGCCGTATCCATGATGAGGCTTTGGAACTGCCTTTATAACACCTCCATTTCCGACATCACTACCTCCATAATATGAGGAGTCAGAATTTATTACTTCAAAGTATTCCCCATCATTTGGAACCCCCACCCTGTAATTATTCCTTACAACGGGAGTAAAATTCAAGATACAAATGAGGTAACCCGTCGGTCCTCTTCTAATATAGGAAATCACACTATTGAAATGGTCATTACAGTCGATCCACGAAAAACCTTCCGGTCTGCAATCCCACTTCCACAAAGCGCTGTCCGACAAATACAGAGCGCCCAGGTCCTGAATGAATTTCGATAAGTTATCATGATATGGAAACTCTGTAAGGTAGCTTTCAAGGCACGATTCGTGGTTCCATTCATTCCACGTGCCTAACTCAGATCCGGCCATGAGCAGTTTCTTGCCGGGATGAGTGTACATATAAGCAAAAAGCAATCTTAAATTAGCAAATTTTTGCCAGTCATCTCCTGGCATTTTTCGCAATAAAGAGCCTTTTCCATAGACAACCTCGTCATGTGACAACGGCAAGATAAAATTTTCACTGTATGCGTACATCATTGAAAACGTTAGATCATTTTGATGAAAGCTTCTATGAATTGGGTCCTTTGAAAAATATTTCAGAGTGTCATGCATCCAGCCCATATCCCATTTGAAACCGAATCCCAATCCCCCAAGATAGGTCGGGGTAGTGACACCGGTCCAGGCGGTTGACTCCTCGGCCACAGTAAAACAGCCGGGAAATCTGGCGTAAACTGCGCCATTGAATTCCTTGATAAATTCTATGGCTTCGATATTTTCATTCCCGCCATACCTGTTTGGAATCCATTCACCCTCTTCCCTGGAATAATCCAGATAGAGCATTGAGGCCACCGCATCAACCCTCAAACCGTCAATGTGATATTTGTCCAACCAGAATAGCGCGTTACTGACCAGGAAATTTCTGACTTCGTTTCTTCCGTAATTAAAGATTAGGGTTCCCCAATCCCTATGTTCAGCCTGACGAGGATCCTCGTGTTCATACAGGGCTGTTCCGTCAAAAAGCCTCAAGCTGAAATCGTCCTTTGGGAAATGGGCTGGAACCCAGTCCAATATAACGCCGATTCCACAGGAATGAAGGTAATTTATGAAGTACTTGAAATCATCCGGGGTTCCGAATCTGCTGGTGGGCGCAAAATACCCCGTAACCTGGTAGCCCCACGACGCGTCAAATGGATGTTCCATTATCGGCATCAACTCAACATGACTGAAACCATATTTCTGGCAGTGAATAGCCAGGTGTTCAGCAAGCTCGCGATAGGTTGCCCATCTATAGTTTTCTTCAGCGATACGCATCCAGGAACCCAAGTGGACTTCATAGATGCTCATGGGGCCTGACATCGGATTAGTTTGACCCCGAGATTCCAGCCAAACCTGATCAGACCATTCAAACTCATTTACATTCCAGACTATGGACGCTGTCTGAGGTCTAAGTTCCATGTAAAAAGCAAAAGGGTCCGTTTTTATTCTTAAATCGCCAGCTTGAGTTTTTATTTCATATTTGTATAGGGTGTTGATTCCGATCCCGGGAATGAACAGTTCCCAGATTCCGGAACTTCCCATGGTCCTCATGGGGAATAAACGACCATCCCAGTTGTTAAATTCGCCTATAACACTCACCCTCCTGGCATTCGGGGCCCACAGAGCAAAGGATACCCCTTTAACCCCGTCAATTTCACGTTCATGAGCTCCAAGCTTGTCATAAAGATTGTAGTGTTTGCCTTCCCCGAGAAAATAGAGATCCTGGTCGCCCAGGGTAGGCATGAATCGATAGGGTGAGTCAACGCTCCATGTAGATTGGTCTACAAAAGAAAACTCTAGCGCATGCGCTAATGGCAGCTCTTCATCCGGAAGCCAAATCCAGAAGAGCCCATCATAGCCAGATTCAGACATCTTGAGTCTGTCAGAACCGACTATAATTTCACACTTTATGGCATCAGGATGATAACATCTTATTATTACACCATGTTGACCCTGGATGTTCACATAGTGGGCGCCGAGAATACTGTGAGGATCGGAGTGTTCAATTCGTAAAAGTCGGTCAATGTCCTCAGCGGATATTCCGGTCAGAACTCCGTTCAACTTCATGATTCGTTCCTCTTGCTAATGCAGACGTTGTTAGGAGAGTTCCAAATAAAAATATACTTCGTCGATATCCCTAAAGCGGAAATGGAAACCCTTTAATATTTCGCTGCCGGAATTCTAACCCAATATCAAAAAATGATTCAATTTATTAATTGATCCGTTTTGTTATTTTCTGGAATATTTTCCTGCTTCACGTACAGAATTCTGTTGCAGTTGGGGCAAGTAAGGAATTCCTGTTGCTTTAGGACACGAATATTAAGTTGTGGTGGCACAATCATGTAACATCCGGTGCATGAACCGTTTATCATTTGAGCCAAAGCATTTCCCCTGGCTTTTTTGACCGTCTGATAACGTTTCAGGATTTCATGATCTATGTCTGAAACAATCTCATCTTTTTGCGCGAACAAATCTTTCACAGCCTCTTTTGCCTTTGTCATCAGTTGTTCGGCTTTTTCCTTCTTTTCAACAATTGTTTCTTCATATTTTTTAAGATCAGACTGCTTTTTATCGATACTTTTTTTCAGGTCTTCATTACGGCCGATAAGCTCCAGAATGTGCTCCTCAATCTCGCCCGCCACTTTTTTCCCCAGTTTGATTTCCCGAGATAAGGCGTCATGCTCTTTTAGATTCTTTATACTAAGGAGCCGTCTTTCAGATTTCTTGATTTTTTCCTGTTCTACTGCGATGTCTTGCTCCTTGCTCTTCAACTCACCTTCAACTGTCGCCAGCAAAGCAATCGCATCGTCAATTTCATGCCTCAAGCCAACAATGGCCTTAGCCATTTCCTGCAATTCCACAGGCATGCTGTCCAAATGTTCTTGATAAAAATCTATCTGTATATCGATTTCTTGAAGCTCTACCAATTTAAGCAATAGGTCTTTCAAGTAAATTTCCTCCCGATCAATTTTTTTGGGGGACCAATGGGTCCATTTCAAACGGACATTCATGACAGACGATTTCAAGGCCTATTCCCTCGAATTCCCTTTTGAAAGTGTCAGCCATGAGTTTTATTGCATGCTTTTCCATCCCGAAATGACCTGCATCTATTATGGGAAGGCCTGAGCGCCTTGCATCAACAGCAGCATGATATCTTACATCTCCGGTAACCATAACGTCGGCCTTCGTTCTAATTGCCACGGGCAAATATGACGCGCCGCTGCCCGACGCCAGGAATACCCTAGACACTGTCTCTTGATCCTCAACACCATCACAAATCATGGCCGCGCTTTCGAGTAACAATCTTTGCTTAACCAAGTCTCTGAACGAGACTAAAGTCATGGGTTGAGCAATGGTTCCGAGTCTGGCGCAACTGGCGTCTTCCGGAGTAACCACATCAAGAAGTCCAAGCAGATCGGCCAGATAATCGTTTAAACCACCTTGAGCGGCATCGAGATTTGTGTGAAGACTAACTACATCCACATTTGACGCGATGGCAAAAAAGAGAGTTTGACCACTTAAATCAGAAGCTACTATTTTTTTTACAGGATTTAAAAGTATGGGATGGTGCGTGATGAGTAATTCGCAGGAATTTTCTTTAGCGAACCGGATTGTGGATGGATTGGCATCGAGACTAAAAGCAATGTTTTTTATGTCTCGTTCCAGATCGCCAACCTGAATTCCTGAATTATCCCAAGGCTCTGAACAATCAAATGGAAACTTCGTATTGGCAATCTCCAGAATCTGAATTAGCTTGAGAGCTCTCAAATCAAGGAAACCTCTTTCATCTCGAATGCTATCGACATTTTTTTACGACTATGGCTCCGTATTCCCTTAAATTCCTGACATTTACATAATGAAGAAGTTGTATTTTCCGTGTATTGCCATACTGTCGGTCAATGAAAACACCCAACATGCGGATTCACCCAAAAAGCTATGATATTAAAGTTACTTGGACAAAAAATAACGGGGAGCTTATTTATAGCTCCCCGTTTGGAAGATAGCACATAAATTTTCTTGTCGAATGATCGCATTTTAGGTCTAATCTTTTATGGTGGGCCCACCTGGATTCGAACCAGGGACCAACCGGTTATGAGCCGGGAGCTCTACCAGCTGAGCTATGGGCCCTTACTGATAAACTCTAATCTTACCAGCGCATCCATGCTCAGTCAATAGTTATTTTTTGTGCATGAAAAAAGGAGCTTTTCGCTCCTTCTACTGATTCCTCAATCTTAATCCTGACCAAACTCAAAATGCTCTCCTAGTACCCCCAGTAACCTCTGTAGGAGTCTTGATAGTTTTGCCACTGATTATTGACGCTTCGCCTGTACGCGTCCTGTCCTGACGCTTCTGTATAAGGCATGACCGTTTCCTTGCCTTCAACTTCTTTAACTTCTGAGAGGCATACCACGACCTTATCCAGGAGCGCCTTGCGTTTCTTGACGAGGCCACTGAAGTCACTTTTCCTGGAAGACCTGACGGACTGAGAGCATTGTTGCAGTTCCGTAAAATATTTGTTTTCAGAGGCCAGAAGGTTTCGAGTTTCTTTTCGTATTGATTTTAATAATTCTTCCTTCTCGCTTAAAGCCTCTGATACCTGCGACGCTATAGTCCGACCTTTAATTGCAGAAACCAGTGGTTTTTTTGTAACCTTTTCGACCGGAGTCTGCTCAAGGGACATAAATTTGTCCACGCGTTCCTTAATCTCTTGATATGATTGCTCCCACTGATTCTTTAGATTCATACACTGCGGATCAACTTCCTGCGCGAACACAGGCCAGACCAACACTACGCTAAAAACAACAATGGGTAAGAAAAGCTGACCAATAGGGAAAATCACCGAACGGACCGATCTGTTCACCTTAAAAAGTCTCCTTTCGGACAAACAGCTCCAAAATAGAAACATATTACTCGATCAACATATGACATATCTTAACTTATTTGCGAAGCAATTTCAATAGTATTTATGATTTATTAACTTCGGATATCAGGTTTTTACAAACACACGTACATACGTTGAGAATAAATATCAACAATTAATTAGTTTTTGGAATAACGGCGGCCAACTTCCTCCATTATTGAGGAAACCTTTTCTGACAGCATGTAATTGATCCCTCCGCGATCGAAAGACTCTCTGACTAACTCGAGGAAAGTGTCGAAGGCGTCTTGGTTCTCGACGATTATTTTTGCGCTACGCGCTTCCTCGGAGGTATATTCACCTTCAGCGTTTTCAGCGACTTGAGCAAAAGTATTCTTGAAGTCTTTCTTGCCACCCCAAAAGACTATGACATCGTCCATGTATTCGAGCATTTCCTTGATTTCCTGAATAAGTTCTTCTCTGGATGCATTTTCCAAATCCATTATAGTCTCCTTAATATATTGTATCTTCGGCGGGTTATTTATATATAACGGTTACTGGTAGCTAGTGATATTAAAAGAACGGGAACTAAATTTTACCCTTTTTCACCAACGATTCCAGATGGAATTCTTAATTAACTAGAAACGGATCGGTAAGTTTTTTATTTCTCTCAGGTCCTGATCTTTCAGAGACTTGGACAGGTTTTCTTCCCATCTGAAGAATCTTTTTGCAATACTTTCGACGCGATCTAGAGACTGAGCGATTTCACAGGCCAGATATTTGTCTCGATTTTTTTGAGCTTCGCGTAGTTTTTGTTTGAGATGCTCCAGCAATTTACGCGCCTGCTCCGGCGTCTCTACATATATGCTGGGATCATAACTGCTGCCACGTCTTTCCTTGGGATTCCATCTCGATCTTATATCGTTAATGTGTTCTCTTAGCATAACTTTAAAATACCCTGTTTAGTCATAGCTGCTACTCGTATCAACCAGGAATTCGACGAAACCATTTTTCACATTCTCTCCCGCATCACCAAGAATACTAAAGCAGGACTGTCAAAAAAACAAGAACGATGAAACTGCAGGACCGCCTCATGATAATTACGGAGAATTAACTTGCCTGAGTCACATTCAATACCAATGGCTGAACCAGCAAGGGTGATAGATTTGTTCCAAAATAATTTCCATTACTTCCCTTGTCGGGACTCTGAATTTGTTGCATCCTCCGAAAGGCTTGTGATAGAGTTTGTTCCAGAATGGATAGGCGGGTCAATATGA
>CAITZA010000437.1 GCA_903896745.1 uncultured Desulfomonile sp.
CCAAGTCATGCTGGCTTTCAACAGTGATGGCCCCATTATGCCCTCTGACAATTCCCAGGACTACCGCCATGCCAAGTCCTCTACCCGTAAACTTGGTAGTGAAAAATGGGTCGAAAATGCGTTCAACTATGGAGGCATCCATACCGCAACCATCATCAGCGACTTTAATAAACGCCATATCCTGTGGAA
Organism: uncultured Desulfomonile sp.; assembly: GCA_903896745.1. Taxonomy (GTDB): domain Bacteria; phylum Desulfobacterota; class Desulfomonilia; order Desulfomonilales; family Desulfomonilaceae; genus CAITZA01. The sequence goes on from CAITZA010000437.1 coordinate 190, forward strand.
CGGGTTTTTCCGGCAAGACACTTCGGGACAATAATTTTCGGTCACAATATGTGACCCCGGTACTTAACGTCACAGTCCCTGTTCTGTCGAGAAACGCTTCGGAGGCGTTGGTAATCAGATTCATGATAACCTGCTGGACGTGGCTTGGGTCGGCGTGAACATTAGGAGTATCGAGGCTGAGATCAAGATTCAGTTGGATCGTTTTCGATATGGCTGTCCTGAACATTTCTGCATTTTCCCTAACAACATCATTGAAATTTACATCGGTAACATTGAAAGCGCCTTTACCTGAATACGCGAGCATTTGTCGGGAAAGTTCTGCAGATTTTCTAGCGGCGGTCACCGCATTTTTTACAAGTGACTGGAGATCGGAATCAGGGGGAATATCGTAAAGAGCCAATTCGAGATTTCCCAGTATTACGGTGAGGAGATTGTTAAAATCATGTGCGATTCCGCCGCTGAGAATTCCAAGGCTTTCCAGTTTTTGGGCATGGAACAACTGTTTTTCCATTTCCAGTTTTTCCTGTTCGGCTACGTGCGCAGCGTCAAGTAGTGTTTGAAGGGTTTTTTCAGCCTTTTTGCGTTCAGCAATTTCATGAGTTAATTCTTCCTGTGAGGCCAAGAGCTCCTTAGTTCTTGCCTGAACCTTTTCCTCCAGATTTTCATAGCTTTTTTGGAGGGTTAGTGACATGTGGTTAAAAGCGTCAACCAATTCCCGAAGTTCTTTTACTCTTGGACTGTCGATCTGTTCACCTACAAGTTCTGGATTTTTTGCGATCATGACGGCCTTGTCCCTAACAGCCGCCAAAGGCGAAACGAGAAAGATCTTGAGGAAAAAGAAAAGGACGGAAAAACTGGCGATTAAGCCGGCTACAATGAAACAGGACAGTTTAAAGGAAAAATAGTCGGCATTCCCATAGGCTTCTGCCAACGGTATCTTGATTGAGATTGTCTGAACAATGTCATTCATGTTTCTGTTGAAACTCTTGTCAGGTCCATAAAGGCGCACAAGATCCCGAGGCGCCTGATCCGGTGTTGAATGACAGCGTAGGCAGGAAGCCTCCATGGCTTCGCCTCGACGCATATTCACCAGATATGGTTTCCCATCTAAAATACGAATATCATTTTTGTGAATGAGTGAGCTGTCTCTCTGCAATTCATCAAGAAACGATTTTTCATATTCATCAGCTTCGTTTTGTGGAGACCTGGCGTCTATAGACGCTTCCTTGTAGGAAAATGGCTCAGAATTGAAATGCCTGAAATATTCCTGCATTTTCATAACGGCGAATGTTGATGACATCCATGTCGGGTCAAAATAATTGGGGTTGGCAAGAGGTTTCAATGTCTCAAAAAGATTTGGTTTCATAATTTTTGTGAAATACGTATGAATGGCAAGGTTGCTATCGAGCAACAGACGGGCCTTTGACTGGGCCTCAAGAAAAGCCTGTTCGCGCAGGTTTATATTAACCAGGAAAATAGTAAAAACAGTGATGGAAATAAAAAGGATTCCAGTAATCAAAACAATGCCTGTACGCATGGACAGGGATTTAAACATGATAACTCCTTGTGGGAGACACAAAGCATTGACTGAAAAAATAACGTTTTTGAGAATGAAGAAACTATTGATCAAAAAAGTAACATTGGATCAAGATACTGAAATAACGCCACGAAACGCTGTTATTGACAGAAGGGTAAGGCTTGTGAATATTTGATTATTTTTCTTCTTTGGTTTGAGAGAGGCAAAATCCCTTCCCAATGTGTGGATCGGTAAAATCCGTCCACTTTGAGGGCGTCGCTATGAAAAGATGGGCCGCCCATTATTATGAAGGCGCCATCACAACTTATAAATTTATTCAAATTTTTGAAAAATGCAACTTTAGAACTAAAGGCTCTGGATACGACCAGATCGAAACAGTGAGAATAATCAGGCCCTGTTAAAGTGGTATAATCCCTGTTTATCGCTACAATGCCCGTTAGTCCCAAATCTCTTATAACTTCTTTGAGAAAAAGAATTTTTTTTGGGTTTTTTTCCACGAGGGTGATATTTTTGGGAGGCGAAGCAATTTTTAGAACCAGCCCGGGCAAGCCGGCGCCGGTTCCAATATCCAGAATGTTGAGGTGTGAATGAATGTCAATCACTTTGAAAATAGTGAGGCTATCCAAAATATGAAGAATAATTAAGTCGGAAAGGTTTTTAAAAGAAACCAGATTAATCTTTCTATTCCAACTATTTAATAGTTCTAAATATTTTATTAATTGAGAAACGGAATTTCCTTCAATGGAAATATTGAGTTGCTCAAGGCCAGAATGTAATAATTCTAATAAGTTATTCTGCATGACCTGTATTTTGATCAATCCAGCTCAAATACTCGGGTAACCCGTTTTCAATGGGGACCAAGATGATTTCAGGGACTTCATAGGAATGCATTTTTTTTATTTCTGAGGTCAATTTTTCAAACAGCGCGCGTCTAGTTTTTATAATCATAAGTATTTCTTTTTCATCATGAATCTGGTCATTCCAAGAGTAAATCGACCTGATAGGATCCACAAGATTTACACAGGCGGCAAGATGTTGCTGTACTAGAAATCGCGCGATATCAGTAGCTTGTTCCAAATTGCTTGTAGTGACGAAGCAAATAACATGTTCACTCATATTTACCTCATATTGTGCTTTTGTGTTGACAAACTACTATAACTTGTATAACCTCGCCACAAATTGAAACCGGTAGGTTTCAAGAGCGCCGGAGGGTCAAGAGAAATCTTACCCACTTTTTATTAAAAAACCAAGTCATACAGATTAAAAAGAGCTGAGCGAAAGCTCTTGATTTCAAAATATTTAAGAAAGAGATCCAAGAGTTTAATCATTCTGAATTATTCTCAGCCGTACCGGGAACTAGTAACATTTGGAAGGGAGCTGGGCAGATGTTCAAGGTCGGGGATGTAGTTGTTTATCCAATCCATGGGGTTGCAAGAATTGTAAATATTAGCAAAGAAAAAATAGGGGACTCAGATCAGCTTTGTTATATTCTTGAAACAGAAATAAAGACCGCCAATGAAAAACCTGTCATAAAGCTTCCTGTTGATAAAGTCGAATCCAATCGTGTCCGAAAAATAGTTGATGAAAATGAAGTCCCCGAGATTATCGAAGTGTTACAAAAAAGGGGAATGAAAACCGATTCACAAACCTGGAATCGCAGACATCGCGAATATCAGGAAAAAATGAGAAGCGGAAGTATTTTTCAGGCGGCGGAAGTTTATCGCGACCTGAGTCTTCTCAAGGAAACCAAAGATCTTTCACACGGTGAGCGCCGACTTTTTGATCAGGCTCACAACCTTTTGATCAAGGAACTATCCATAGCTAAACGAACTGAAGAGAAAGAAATTGAAAGGGCGTTGAACAAAATTTTTCAACATTCCAGAAAATCGGATGATACTGAGGGTAAAGACTGTTAAGAGATTTATGACATCCATACCTACGATAATGCACAGGAAATAGCTTTTGGGCCAGAGCAAAACATTTTCAATCATTATATCAATATGCTACATTTTATTTGGGGGGATGATAGGTTTCCATATTTTTGGCGCCTCGCTATTGATGATGTCGGTGGTTATGATTCTGTCGGGCTTGCTCGCTTACCTGACTCTCCAGCTTCTGAACATGTGGATGAAGCTGGAAGTGGAAAAGGTTATTGGTGGGGTGGCAGGTCTTACAATTGGCCTTATCCTGTCCATAATATTAAACTCCGGTCTTTCTCAAGCCCTGGATTATTCCGAAGTTGTCGCATCGATCTATGGGCTTACCGTCAGTGTGTTCACTCTAGTGGGCATGCGACTCGGATCATACAAGGCGCGGGAATTCAGTACAAAAATCAAGGAACCTCCTGAAACTGCCAGAAACATCGTAGGCATCCTGGACACTTCTGTAATTATTGATGGAAGGATATCTGATGTTTGTGAAACAGGTTTTGTGGAAGGCGACCTGATAATTCCGCAATTTGTTTTAAAAGAACTTCAGGCGATAGCGGATTCGAGTGAATCTACGAAACGTACCAGGGGCCGCAGAGGTCTCGACATTCTCAATAAAATGAAAAAACAGGCGAACGTTTCAATCATTATTGAAGAAACGGATTTTCCATCAGTGAAAGAAGTGGATCAAAAACTTATAAATCTTGCCAAAGAGACGGGTTACACCATCCTGACAAACGATTTCAATCTAAACAAAGTTGCAGAGGTTCATTCAATCCAGGTGTTGAATATAAATCAGCTCGCCAATGCGCTCAAACCTGTGGTGCTCCCCGGAGAGATAATGAGAGTGCAAGTCCTTAAAGAAGGAAAAGAGGCCAATCAGGGTGTAGCGTATCTTGATGACGGAACTATGGTAGTAGTCGATAACGGAAAGAAATGCCTCGGAAAAACGGTCGATGTGACAGTAACGAGCGTGCTTCAGACTACAGCGGGTAGAATGATTTTTGCTTCCAACAAAACGACTGCAATATAAGAATTCAGCGGTAAAGTAAAAAACCGCGCTTTGACAGATATGAACAAAGCACGGTTTTCACATGAGCAAGAGGCCCTGATCGAGGAATTACCGTCCGGAATTTATCAATTCCTAACTCTGGTAGAGAGAAAATCCTGCCAAAGCTTGAATCCTGATTCGGAAGGATTTCCGGCGTCATTCCACCACAGAATGAAATCCCTGTAAGCGCCTAGGAACTCCGGCCAGTTTCCGTTTGGCGCAAATCTCTTCCTCCAGTCAGGATACAGATCGTCATTGGCTAACTGAAATTCCTCTTCGCCAAAATCAGCAAACATTTTTTGGAAGAGTTTGTATTTTTCTTCCTTGGTCATCTCCGGAACAACCGCAGGACGAGCGGGAGTAGCGGCTATCTGTTCCTTTGGCTGAACAGGAACAACCGAGACAGCTTCTTTTTCCATGGTAGGAGCGGCAGCGGCCTTAGGCTGAACCACATCCGCGGTTGGCGGCATTGAACCCGGCATGTTCATGCTTCCTGGAGGCATTAACGGCGCCGAAGGCTCCAGCATGGACATTGCCTGCTGTGGGGGCGCCATTTGCAGTTGCGCCACTATCCATCCCTTCGACGGATCAAATTCCTGAATGCCACCAAAAAGCTTGTCAATCCTATAAGCTTTGCCCAATCCCAAAGGACTCAGGTAATGATAGCGGTTCTGAACTCCCAAAACCAATAAACCAACAGCAACTATTCCCAAAAATACCCAGGAATGTATATTTGTCCATCCACTGCGTTCACCATTACCGATCAGGTCTTTCTCGGACATCCCTCGAGCCTCCTTGTTAAGCACTATCAATTATGCGATTTAACGCTAGTGATAATTAATATATCACATTTGAAAACAAATGTAAATCATAGAAAATGAGATATAAATCATCTGTGCGCAATGCGAGTGTGATTGTCAGGTTCTTCTGTTTGATAGGCAAAAGCCCTAAACTGTCAGTATGGTTGACAACCCCTAACCGGACAGTCGGTCTGGGCAATTCATAAATTGCCGCTAAAACGAGTTCCTATTTAAAATTAGACAATTGTGAAAGCTGAAGGTTCTTGAAGAGGTTATGTGGAGTAACGGAAACAGGTATGGCATCAAAATGGTCAGAATAAAATTATGGTGTTAGTCTGTAAAAACAGCACTTAGATCGTAATAATGAACAAGAGGTCGATATAATATTCACAACACACTGTAAGGACGGAACAATACTTAACTACATAATTTTTTTGAAATAAATGCAAAAAATGCTTGATTGGGAATGATTTTGTGATAGGTAGTAGGCACTTCTCAACATACCCTTTCGCTCTCAGTGAAAAGCCCAGAAAGGGGCGGCTAATATCAGCCGTTTTCGGGCTTTTCATTTTTTTGGGCATGATGTAAATAGTGAATGGCGCCGGAGGAGGGCTTTAATTCATCACGTTTTTCCTTGATGACGGACATTCATGCAAGGGAGAGACTTAAAGCCCAGACACTAAGTAGGACATTCAGCGCCGGCGCCATTCCAGCCAAACCGTAAGCTAGAAGACGATTCCCAATTCCGCAAAAGCGCCTGTGAGGCTCGAATCCATTTGCAGATCGGGACGGTCTTCATAAAGATTGATTATACGATAGCCACCTTTTGCGTAGCCCCATCTGTTGTTTCCCATAGGCACGGCATACCGGAGACCCGCCTGGACATCAAAGCCCCAGGCTCCATCAAGCCAGGCCACGCCCGCCTTGGTGTCGCACGACAAGGCCCCGCCATTGCATTTGTTGTCGATACATTTCTGGAACTCGATTCCTGACATCACCATATTGCGCGTTCTATCTACTCCGCAACACGTCCCGCCGCAAAGCCCACTGGCAATAGTGTTCTTCTGGACGTCATAGAGCCAGCTATTGTAGATTGATACCCGCGCGCTGCATGTGTTTATCGCTGTGTATTGAAGCCCCACCCGCTGGTAATAATTGTTCCAGGTGCTGTAAAGCTGTGTGCCGGCGGGGTATGTGGTATTTCCATAGACTATTGTTTTAGTGGTGGTAAAAACAGAACTCAGACTGGTTGGCATCACTGTATAAAACACAGCCCAAGACGGATTAAGCTGATAGTATGCGGAAAACTCCATCAGATAGGCGTGCTCGGGAATGCCCAGATCATTGTTCAGATCCATCTGGGTGGTCGGCTGACCAAGGACCATGCCCGGCCATTGAACGGTACCTTTCACCCGAGCGAAGAAAACTTGGGCAGCCAATTCCCATTGTCTGGGAAATCTCTTGGGCAAAATACAAACAGGATCAGGCGCAGGAGCGCAATTGGCAACGCCGGGCAGGCATAGCGACGGAGCGCTAACCTTGCTGACGGGTTTGAGACCATAGCCAGCCTGCATGAATTCCGCGGATGATGAACCAGCCGCCTGTCGAAATAACCCCTGAGGCGATGGTAAATCCATGCCGCCCGAAACAGGACCTGCCGAACGCCCGTCAATAACCCCTGATCCGTGCGGAACAATGTTAACCTGAATGAACCGATTATCGTCCGCCGACACGGCGGCTGAACAAAAAACGATAAAAACTAGACAAACCAATAGCGTAACAGTGCTTCTTATCATTGCCCTGTCCTCCCAGCTCGAACTCACTGGTATCGCTTAAATAATTTTATCGCTTATTTGTCAAGCAAAAAAACCATGAATTAACTGCATGATGTATATTATTCCAAGAATATGTTTAGCTAATACACAATAATATCATAATCCCGATATATTATTGTAATAATATAAACCATAATATCAACATTTCCATTCATTGCATGGAACTTATGACATTATACAGTCAAACATAAAGTAAATTAGGAGGTGGTTGAAAAAAGAGATGAGCGAGGCTGGCGCCGGACGCGGTTGTTTGGGCGCGCTCATTCTGGAATGTACGCGCCTCAACAAAAAGTCCTCGAAAAGATCAGGACACTATTAAATGTATGATTTCAACCTGTTGGCAGAGCAATAGTGAGCCGGGAGGTGAGTTCGGCGCTCAGGAGGTCGAAATCAGGTTAGATATGAACAGAGGAAGTGATCTAGATTTTATGATAGGAAAAATAGATAGGTATGTATGTTACTTCTCAACATACCCTTCCTCTACTCTCAACTAACTGAATTTACCTAATTACCTGTTCAGAGATTTTTGTCAAGATAAAAATTACATAAAATATAGCATATTAACGACTAAAGTGAGAAAACAAATCATGTATATAAGGCAGGTTATAAGCCTAAGTGCTCCATATTACAAAGTTAACATGGCTCTCATGAGTTGGTGTTGATGATTTGGGTGTTTGGTGTTATTTTGCGCGCTATGAAAAAGTATCTAATTTTCAAAGCAGGTCGAGGCATATACGATATCATACGGGAAGAAGGCCTGAAGCGCGATCGGGTGCGCGCATTCGCGGGTCCAGCGGGTGGACCGAAGTGGTTTGTATCTGTCGGATTTGACAAGGCTTTAATTGAAACGGGATTTTTAATACGCGCTGATAGATCAAGAACACTTCTGGCGGGATCATCGGCAGGGGCGTGGCGTTGCCTTGCGATGGCTTGCAAAAATCCCCTGGACGCGTATGAAAAGCTCCGCATAGCCTATTCGCGCAATATATTTACAGCGCAGGACACAGCGTGGAGTATTTCGGCGAAGCTTCAACAGACGGTAGAGAGCTTTATTTCAGACGAAGACATCGGAACCATAATCAATAACCCGAAATTTAGGCTGGCGATACATGTTGTGAGGAGCAAGGGCGCGGCGGCGTCTTCCCGGAGATGGGTTGAAGGAATTGCGCTGTTGAGCGCGGGAATGATGAATGTAATGAGTTCGAAGCTGATGAATCTGTTCTATGAGCGGGTTATTTTTTATACGGGAAAAGAGAGGCCGGGTTTTCTTTTAAAAACTTTTGACGGTTCATCGCATGAACTGATGCTGGGAAACGTCAAACAGGTTGCTTTGGCTACAGGGTCGCTTCCTTACATAATAGCGGGCGTGAAAAACATTCCGGGCATGGAGGGAGAGGTTTTCAGAGACGGCGGATTGCTCGATTATCAGTTAAACCAGGATTATGATCCTGGAGAGGAAGGTATCACGCTATTCTTTCACTACCAAGACAGGATAACTCCGGGATGGTTTGACAAGGGGCTTTCGTGGAGGAAGCCGGCGGACATGGTTACGGACAGGGTTTTACAGATATATCCGGGACAGGACTTTGTGGACATGTTGCCGGACAAACGCATACCAGATCGGGATGATTTCAGGACTTTTGTAGACAACCCATCAGAGCGAATCAAGAGGTGGGACAAGGTTTCTGACATGAGCGCGATACTGGCTGACTATTTTTTTGAGGCGATAGAGTCGGGGAAGATAAAAGAAATGGTCAGTCCTATTGGGTGATCAGGCAATTGCAAGAAACATTATTGGGACTTAAGGATTGAGGGGCATGAATAGACCATCATGGCATGAATACTTTCTGATGCTGGCAAAACTGGTGAGCGCGAGATCGACGTGCAATTCCAGAAAAACAGGCGCGGTGATCGTACGAAATAACAGAATACTGGCCACAGGATATAACGGCGCCGTTCATGGAGCGCCGCACTGCACAGACCGGGGGCCGGATTTTTGTTTGAGGCGCTCCATTGGGGCTCATGACGCTGACAAATACAATTACTGTCTGTCCAGTCACGCGGAGGTCAATGCGATAGATCAGGCAGCCCGGTTTGGAATCCCTTTGGAAAACGCGGTGTTATACTGCACTCTTGAACCTTGTAACTGGTGTTTCAAACAATTGATACAGGCTGGAATTCGCGAGATTTACTTTGAAGAGGCCTATGATTCTAAAAACAGGGAGTTTGATTTATATTGGCGTCAAATCATGGAATCGCATCAGAACATAGAAGTCTTTGAGCAGGTATCAATATCGGGAGCTTCACGAGACATGATGATATCGGTAATAGAAGGCTCTTCGGCAAGAACGATGGCGGCGACAGATCCGGGAGAATCCGGCAATCTTGAGGCTTCTAAACTGAAATCCTTTATCGATGCTTCCCTGGAAAAGTAGACCCTAAAACAAATAAAAAAATTACTTGGAAGGACGACATGAACATTATCGGGCATGAATTATTTTCAGAGGAGGAACTCGTTAAAAGGCTTCGCCGGGTTACGATGCTGAAGTCGCCGGAAATAAGGGTCTATGAACAGACGTTTATATCCGTTGAAAAAATTGCTACGGATTTCATGGCGCCTCCTCAAAATTATATTCTGCGTGATGAGCTCAAAAAAGTTCGTGAGCTGAAATGGGCCCTTGAGAAACGTGGAGTAAATCTCTTTGATATGCGGGGTTTTGTTCGGATCACGCTTGATAACTCGGAGGACCCCATAGATGTTCTACCGCCGGTGGTCGAGGAGTCCATAGAACGGGACGGGTCTGTACACCTGATAATCAATGATGGAATGCATAGGGTTTATATGGCCAGGCGTGAGTGGATAGTACCGCAGGTCATATTTATAAGGGGTATTCCCAAAAATCTGCCGTACTATGCTTATCCGGCGCCCGGTGGGTGGGATGGAGTTGAAGAGCGCGATGATTTGCCGCCAGGCTATCTGAAGAAGTGGCATAGAATAGAGAATTATCACTCGTTATACAGGAATTTCAATTCAGCTTTTATAAATGTCGGGGGCCCGCGCGAATTCTTCAGGAAATAGACGAA
>CAITZA010000438.1 GCA_903896745.1 uncultured Desulfomonile sp.
GTCACTGTTTGAGCCTGAACCACAGAATTCATCAATATTACCACTAGCCCTAGAATGACCACGTTGAGAGAGTTCTTCATGTTGAGGTTCCTCGCTCTGAAAAATGTAGACAGGACTGTGATTTAGTTCGATCCTGAGATATTTTCAACAGTTTTTTGAAAAATACCTGATCATTTTTTAATTGAAACAAGAAAATATCGATTGGGGAGCTTCAAAAGGCTAGTTCTACTCTGCCTGAGCAAATCTTTTGCGGGATATCGGGAAACGCCCTTTCGGGGTATTGTAAAAGCTGCCGGCCACTCGGACATTTTTTAGCTGAGAGGATACGAAGCATGTCATGGGGTCGTAAAACCTGGGGCCGATTTTGACTTCAAAATGAAGGTGCGGACTGGTGGAACGACCGGTTGACCCAACAAGCGCAATTTTGTCGCCCCTGTAAACCTTCTGACCGGGCCTCACCAGAATCCGGCTTACGTGACCATAATGCGTGGAGACGTTGTTACCATGATCAAGAACCACGAGCAACCCTAGTCCTCGCCTGTCCCTCAGGAATCCGGACGCCGTCACGATGCCGTCAGCGCTGGCGTATATAGGCGTTCCGATCTTGTCGGTTATATCTATCCCGTTATGAAAAGCGCCACGTCTGTAACCAAACGCAGAAGACAATGTTCCTGTTGGCAACGGAAATCTAAGCTCCGTCTTTACGAGTTTCCCAAAGTCTTTGACTTTCGGCCCATTGATCTTCTGGGTTTTCGCAACTTGATCAGGCGCCTCACACGCCTGGGTTATCTGGTCCGTCAGGGCGCAACTCCTACGGATGGGCTCAGGCGCAGGTGTGTTTGCCACAAATTTTGCGCTCTCAGAAGACCCGAGAGAACAAACTTCCGTTCCCTTGATAGCGCTCCCAGTTCTCGACAATCCTGTGGTCGAAGAACAGGAACTAACCAGAATTACCAGCAGGATTGGAATTAAATTAAAAATGCGCGGCATTAACATCTCGCCCGAAAATCTGCAAACAAGTCTTTTTTGTGTAACCGATTGACGCCAATGTGTCAACGGGAATGTTCAACAGAGCGCTAAGACGCACGCAAGTCAATTCGCGACGAGTCGATTCCCCTGCCTTAAAATCGTAAGTAGAACAATCGACGAAGTCTATTCATTCAGGTTGTGGGAAAAATCAGAGTAATCAGGCAGTAAACGAAAAAACGGGCGTTACTTCGGAGCGCACGTCTTTGGCGCACAAATCACAGGTGGAGGACATGCCGGAGGTGGAGCGCACTTATAGGCCGCAAGACCGGGCTCTGGCGCGCACTTGCAGACCATTATGGGTCCAACCTGAGGGCCAACCATCTTCCTCGGATAACATCGGGGTGGAGGACACGGCGTGCAGGGCGCCAATGGAGGCGGAGCGGCGCATGTAGGTGGAGGTGGAGGACCATAAGTCATCGGAACAAGCTCACACGGATCGGGTGGAGGCATATAGCCCTTTACCAATACCGGAAACAGCGCCATACATGCCATTAAAAAAATGGCAAGCTTAACTCGTGTGAGCGACAAAACAAATCCTCCTTAAACGCCTCAAACATGAAGCGTCCAGATATCGCTATTTCAATTTTAAGGAAACTGTAGGTTTACAATACTACAACGAATCAACCGGGTCAAGACATTTTCAACAAGGCAGGCCCTTTTCTATAAACAATATTAAACAATGAGTACAATACCTCAATTATAAAGCAGAAGATCATAAACAATTATTTGTTGGCCAGTTCGGCAAATTCTACAATTCGGGACATCACCAAGTCTTTACAGTCGAGCGTGACAAGGTTCTCGTCATAAGTGAAGCTTAGCGACTCAAGCGCATAGCATAGGAGATCATCCCCGGACGTTGCTTCCCACCTCTTCCTGACATAATAATTGCTCCTCCGAACCCTGGCGTCGGAGGCCATGGGCAGCTTGTCCTTTAACAGCAGTATATCCAGCAATTTTTGTTTTAATATTGGGGCATTGAGTTCGGAAATCGATATTTCGCGTCCCATTCGGAGTTCTATCAGTCCGGTAATTGAGAGGCAAAAGCCCACATCAGTAACGACAAGGCCGTAAACTCTCCAGTCAGGAACCACATAAGCCACCACATCCTTAATTCTTTCGGGTAACTCCATCCATGCAGGGCAATAGAAGGATTTGCAGGCCATGGCGCCGTAGTGGCAAAGTCCACGAAAGTCCACTCCGCGATTGCCTGATGAACAGGGGTGCAGCATGCATCCGACCATTTGTTCATGGAAATCGAGGAACCCTATGAATTCACAGACATGTATGTCTGGATCCAACTGTTTGAGGTTACAGGTATCTGAGACGAATTCCTTGAAACCGGAAAGTTCATCTACCTTACGCGGGACATCACCAAAGAGTCGGGTTCTTCGTCGCAATTCGGGTATTAACGCCTCGCTGGACGCATCGGTCACATTGTACAGACCACAGCAGGCGGCGCAGGATTTGGATTCATTGGGGCGGCAGATATTTATCATACCCGATCCGCCCCCGTTAACGCTGGAATCGGCTTGCATGCCTTTATTTTGCCGAATAATCGTAGAAACCCTTTCCGCTCTTTCGACCGTAGTAACCTGCGTCAACGTATTTTTTCAGGAGCGGGCATGGTCTGTATTTTGTGTCTCCAAAGCCTTCGTACAGAACGTTCAGGATTGCAAGGCAGGTATCAAGCCCTATGAAATCGGCAAGCGTCAAAGGCCCCATCGGATGGTTCATGCCGAGTTTCATGACCTCATCTATGGCCTCAACAGTCCCGACGCCTTCGAATAGAGCGTAAACCGCCTCATTGATCATGGGCATCAAGACGCGATTCGAGATAAAACCGGGGAAATCCATTGCCTCAACAGGAATCTTTCCAAATCTTTTTGACAGCTCCACCGTGATTTCCGTAGTCTCCTGGCTTGTGGCTAGTCCATTGATGACTTCCACAAGTTTCATTACTGGCACGGGATTCATGAAGTGCATGCCTATGAATTTATCCGGTCTCTTGGTAACAGAGGCTATTTTTGTTATGGAAATTGAAGAGGTGTTGCTGGCAAGGATGGCTTGCTTCGGAGTTATTTCGTCTAACGCCGTAAACACCGTTCGTTTGAGGTCAAGACTTTCGATAATGGCCTCAACAACGAAATCGGCGTTCGAGAAATCTTCAAGACTCACGCTAGGCTTTATTCTGGACAGGATTTGCGTTTTCTCATCTTCGGTCATTTTTCCCTTTGAGACCATACGACCAAGATTCTTTTCAATGGTCTGCATTCCACGATCCACAAATTCCTGCTTAACATCGTTCATGATCACGTCCAAACCGCTGGCAGCGGCTACGTGAGCTATTCCATTACCCATCTGACCTGCCCCGACAACTCCGAAAACCTTAACTTCCATGATTTTCCTCCAGTAATGATTTCATATCAGGAAACTTTCGCAACGAACCAGCTTCACGCGCTAAAAGTCGCTCAGGCTGTAAATCGTCGTTACTTTACCACATTCTTGGTCCAAATTGACACACTTCGAGTTCTGCTGGATGATTTTGTTTTAACATAAACGAATTGACACAGTCGATGTTGTCGATTAACTTGTAAGTCGAGCGCCCGTAGCTCAGTGGATAGAGTGCAACACTCCGGATGTTGAGGTCGTAGGTTCAAATCCTATCGGGCGCGCCACCCTTGTCCCCTAATCCAGCATGACAGGTTTGACCGCTTTTTGAAAACGGTGTAATGTCGCTCAGACATTCGAGGACCGTCAGATGATTATTGATGAAGAACAGGTTATGGCGTTGATACTGGCAGCGGGTTATTCTTCCAGGATGGATCGGTTCAAGCCTCTGGCCATGCTGGGGTCGATGACCGCTCTGGAACGCTGTGTCAGCCTGTTTGCAGATTGCGGGATAGAGGATGTTCTTGTGGTGGTCGGACATCGGCATGACGAGATAACCCGACTGATTGACCAAAGGCTCAATGCGCGACATGTCCTGAATTCAAGGTTTCATGAGGGGATGTTTTCCTCTGTAAAGGCCGGGCTGTCCAGTCTCGAATACACGCCTAAAGCATTCTTCATACTTCCGGTGGATATTCCGCTCGTCAGCAGGAACACGATTCACAGGCTCGTTGACGCCTTTGACAGCAATCGCGCTGACGTATACTATCCATGCTTTCGTGGCAGGAGAGGCCATCCTCCCCTCATCAGTGGCTCGCTGATAAAGGGCATACTCGATTTTTCGGGAGACGGGGGTCTCAGGGGATATCTTAAGGATAAGACCGCTCTGAATGTGGAGGTTCCGGACGAACATATCCTGATGGATATGGATGTTCCGGCTCAGTACTTCGATCTGGTCAGACGTCTCGAGAATTCAGACGCCGCTTCCGACACGGATGGAAACTGATTCAGCCCTGGAAGCCAACCCGCAGGGTTAACTCACCTTGATGGTATGACGAAGAAACCCTTCTCAAACCCTTGCGCCGGAGTTGCTGTTCCTGCCAGGTTCAGCGCTGCCTGGGGGGTCGCAGAAGATCACTGTTGTCCAATTCCAGCATCTTCTTCAGCATGGCCAGCATTTCGGACATCTGATCGCCTTCGCAACAACTCACAAAGTCCCGAATATTGGTCTCCTGGAAGTTCCTTATTTCAAGAACAACCTGACGTCCCTTGGGCGTTATCTGCAGTATGGTCTTGCGATCGTCATTATCATCAGCTCCACGGACAGCAAACTCACTTTTCTCAAGTCGCTTGGCAATGCCGGACATGTTAGGGGTAGACACGAGCAGGCGCCTTGATATTTCGGTTATTGACATGCTTCCGACCGGAGCTGTTTCAAGAAGCCGAAGCGCATTGTACTGGGAAAAAGACAATCCATGATGATTGAATATGCTGGAGGACCTCCTCTTGAACAACTCGGCCACTCGCACCAGCGCTATCATGACCTTTTCCCCAGAACTTAATTCGCCTCCCTTCATCATGTTGCAGCGCCTTTCATATAATGTTTGATGCCTGTTGTTATTACTTGCCAAAAGGCTTTGCAGTCAATCAATTATTATTTTGTCGCGTCAATTGTCGGCCTCACAAACCCTTGACATATTATTGGGTTAAAGCTAGTTATGGATTCCATTGCTGATTTTGAACAATTGTATTATCCTTTCAAGATTATACAACGAATAATCTTCCAACGGCATGTGGTTGATTCATGCCCTCCCTGCATAAGGAATTACTTTACACCACAAATCTGTTTTTTCGGAATGCAATGGATACCGGTTGAACGCACCCAGTTCTGGGTTTTTTGGAAAGAGCCATCATGAATGATTATGAAAAGACCAGGGAACAGTTGATAGAAGAACTCAGCCTGACGC
Organism: uncultured Desulfomonile sp.; assembly: GCA_903896745.1. Taxonomy (GTDB): domain Bacteria; phylum Desulfobacterota; class Desulfomonilia; order Desulfomonilales; family Desulfomonilaceae; genus CAITZA01. The sequence continues at coordinate 5,385 of CAITZA010000438.1, forward strand.
GCGAGCAGTTGAACGATCTTCGACGGTCCCAGGAGTCTCTCCGGAATGGCAGGAATAATTTAAGAGCCTTGTTTGACGCAATACCTGAATCGGTATTCATCATGAAACCGGATGGAGAAGTCCTCGATGTGAACCGGACTTTTGCCAGGCGTCTGGGTCTCACGGAACAGGATGTTATCGGTAAAAACATATATGATTTCATACCTTCTGATGTGGCCAAAAGGCGCCAGACATGGGTTAATAACGTCGTGCAGACAGCCAAACCATTTGATGCGATTGATGACCGATCAGGACTGCTGCTTCATCACCACTTCAGACCAATCCTGAACCAAGCGGGCGATGTTGAGCGTTTGGCCGTTTACGCAACCGATATTTCCGACATGAGAAAGACGTTCGAGGCTCTCATTGAGAGTGAACAGCGTTACAAGGCGGTGGTGGATAACATCGAAATTGGCATATCGGTTTTGAATTCAAACATGGAAATTGTCGAGGTAAACAGGTTTTTCAGGAAATATTTTCCACACGTAAAACCGGGCACATCTCAAATCTGTTACAAGCAGTATAATGATCCGCCCCGTTCGGCGCCCTGCGATTATTGCCCCTGTGTTTTGACCTTCAAGGACGGGAAAATTCATGAGGCCATCACCGAAACCCCATTCAGAGGCGAGATACGACATTACCGACTGGTTTCATCCCCGATCATGGATAAACACGGCAAGGTGGCGTTGGTCGTTGAACTGACCCAGGATATTTCCGACAGCGTAAGGGCATCCCGGAAACTCCGGTCAGAAATGGACAAGCTAAAGAGTATTCTGGATAACATGAACGACGGGATATACATTGTCAGCCACAATCATGATATAGAATATATCAATCCCGCGCTGGAAGCGGACTTCGGGCCTCATGACAACCTGAAATGCTACCAGTACTTCGATGAACGCGATGAACCGTGTCCGTGGTGCAGAAATCCGGAAGTATTTCAGGGCCGCTCATTCAATTGGGAATGGACTTCTCACAAAACCGGCAAGACCTATGACCTGTTCGAAACGCCCGTAACAAACGATGATGGAACCGTATCCAAGCTTCAATTTTTCCATGATGTCACAAACCGGAAAAAGTCCGAAGAGGATCTCAGGCAGACTGAAGAGCGCCTTCGGCTAAAACTCGATTCAATTCTGGAATCCGATTCGGATCTGACAAACGAGGAATTGAGTAACATATTGGATATAGATAATGTTCAGGCGCTGATGGATGATTTTACCAAACTCACGGGAGCCGTAACCGCGATTCTGGATCTGAATGGAAACATCCTTGTGCATTCAGGCTGGCAGGATATTTGCCGGAATTTTCACCGCAAAAATCCCCTGTCGCTGCGGAACTGCCTGAATAGCGATCTCGGCCAGAAGGAGAATCTTGAACCCGGCGAAGTCGTTTCATACAAATGCATGAACAACCTCCATGACGTCGTTTCTCCAATCTTTATAGGGGAAAAGCGCGTTGGACATGTTTACACGGGTCAAATTTTCTATGACGATGAAGAAATTGATGTCGCGCAATTCGAGGAGCAGGCTGAAAGATTCGGTTTTGACCAAAAAGAGTATCTTGAGACGGTAAATCGGACACCTCGCGTCAGTCGTGAAAAAATTGATGTCACGATGGATTTCCTCAGCAAGTTCACGACCCTCATTGCAAAACTGAGTTTTACCAACATAAAATTGGCCCGATCAGTGTCAAGACTGAAACAGATAGAAAATGAGTTGCGGGAGAGCCAGGAGGATCTAAAACTCATCGTGGATAAATCGCCGATTATTCTTTTGACATCAATCGGCGCTGAGCAGGTCACGACATACGTTAACCCGAAATTTTACGAATTCCTCGGCTACACTGAGGAGGAAGTCTCTGAAATTGACACCTGGTGGCGCCTGGGGTATCCGGATGAAAAATA
>CAITZA010000439.1 GCA_903896745.1 uncultured Desulfomonile sp.
CTGTGCGAAAGTTTCTTGCAATTGCTATCAGGGGGTCTGAAAATATCTCTCTGGACACAATGACCCAACACTGACAGTCTTCTAATAAAAAATTCCCAACCTGGCGACTAGCAACCTTCCTGTGAGAGGTCTCCATGAATCCGGTCGTAGTGATAGTTGGAACATTGGACACAAAGGGAGAAGAGGTTGAGTTCATAAGGGACCAACTCTCCCGTCTTGAATGCGACACTGTGGTAATTGACGTTGGGACCCTGCATGACCCAATGTGCCGGTCCGATATTTCGCGCACGGAAGTTGCGCTAGCGGCCGACGTCAGCATGGAGGAAATATTTCGGAGAGGAGACAGAAGGTTTGCAGTTGAAAGCATGATTCTCGGCGCGTCCAAGATAGCGGTGAAACTGTTGCAGGAGGGGCGTTTGTCAGGGATAGTGTCCGTAGGAGGAGGTACTGGCACTCATATCGGGATGGGAGTCATGAGGAGTCTCCCACTTGGCGTCCCCAAGCTGATGGTTTCCACCGTGGCCTCACGGGACATGAGTCGATTAATTGGAACCAAGGACATCACAATCATGCACTCGGTAGTGGATATACTCGGCCTTAATCCGATTAGCAGGAAGATTCTGTCCAATGCAGCAGCGGCCATCGCAGGCATGGCTCAGGATTCCGGAAAGATTCAATCCGAAAAAATGATTATCGGCCTGACATCCTTTGGTTTCATCACGGAAGGGGCCATGAAGGTCAAATCAAAATTGGAATCCAGCGGATATGAGGTGGCGCCTTTCCACGCGAATGGAACCGGTGGTATGGCCATGGAAGACCTCATTGAGCAGGGTATTATTAACGCTGTGGTGGACCTGGCGCTACATGAGTTTCCCGATTCACTCTATGGCGGGTATTGTGGAGATATTGGGCAGAGTCGATTGGAAACAGCGGGCAGGCTTGGTTTACCCCAGGTAGTTGTGCCAGGAGGTCTGGATTGCATTGTTATGGAATTTAACTCAAGAGATACTATGCCGGCTCATCTCCGGGATCGATCTGTCTTTTGGTACGACTTCAGGTCAGGAATCAGAACCTCTGTTGATGATATGGTCAGGCTTGCCAAGATTATTTCTGAAAAACTGAACCGTGCTATGGGGCCAACAAAGGTGGTCATTCCAATTGGTGGGTTTTCGGAAGCTGACGCAGCCGGAGCCCCACTCTGGGACCCTGATGCTAACCGGGCTTTTATTTCTGAACTCAAAACAGGACTCAACCCTCAATTTGAAATAATTGAAGTCAATGCGCATATTAATGATACTGCTTTTGCCGAAGCGGTTGTGGACACGTTGAACCGGATGATTCATTAAATATGCTTCATTCAGGAATTTGAACAGGCTTATCGCACTTTCATTGCAACTAATCAGGCAATTCAGGCATTCCGGCTTTTCGTGGTTTCCTTTTATACGGCTTGCTAATAGGGACTATTTCTTCTTCTCAGCGTGTCAAAAATCTGCTCGGCCTGGTCCTCGTTCGCTTCAACCCAAATGAGTAGTTCGCCACTTTCAAAAGCGCATCCAAACTCCCTTTCCAGAGATTTCAGATACTCAGTTGTGACCTTGCCAGGATTCATGCCCAATGATGCCATCACGGTGCCGTGACGTTCATTTCCCTGTTCTTTATATGCAAAAACCATTTCTTTCACCTATAGGGCCAATCGCCCTGCTCAATTCAAACATTCCGGTTTCCAGATAGACAGGAACTTTCCTGATCGGCCGTAACCTTCAACTCGTAAAATTCCCAATTCTGATCTACGGCCCATGCGCTTGCAAAATATGCGCCACTATGGCTGTGATATAATATTTAGTTATATTTCAACAAGCTACCTTTCACATGAATATTATGGCCAGACAGGAAAATGATCTAATAGTTACAAAATGGTACGACATATCGCTATTGAACTACCAAAATGTAACGGTGAGGAAATGAAGGCGTGAAACGCCATAACATTTCTGTGAAGCGACCGAAACGGGATGCCTGACTATCCATTTGTTCATTGTGTATTCGATTGTTATAATACATAAGCCTGAAACATAGTTGTTCTTGCGGGACACTGATGCAAGCGGATCAGGCAGGAAAAACCGGAGAGCAAAATAGTGTCTATAATAACTTGTAAATCGATCAAAACTCGAAAAAACCTTCTTCAGGTATCTTTTTTAGGGTGGAGAAATTGGGATGGCGGTAAGTTCCTTCGATGTGTTGGTAATTGGAAGCGGCGCTGCAGGTTTGAGAGCGGCAATATCAGCTCGTGAGGCCGGGCTTCGAGTCTGCGTGTTATCCAAGGGGCCGGTTGGAAAATCGACCTGCTCTTGGATCAGCGCCGGCGTAATGGCCGGCAGTTCTGACGAAACCACTCTTGATGCCCATTTGAAACGAACGCTTCAGGCTGGGCGGGGCTTAAACCGGTTGGATCTGGTTCAAATACTTGTCAGTGAAGCGCCACAGAGACTGGATGAGCTGAAGCGATGGGGTATTAATGGGGAATTTCGGAAAGGATATTTGTTTGCCAAGGGCCTCCCGCCGGTTCAGGGGCAGGAAATCATCCGATGCCTCATAGAACGCAACCATGAGCTTGGAGTCGAATTGTCAGGCAAAGTTCTGGTAACTGATCTGGTCATGGGAGAAGGTGGAGGCGTCGTTCGAACCTTTAACGGGTCCTCTGGGGATTGGCAAACGCTATCCGCTAGAGCCATCATATTGGCCACTGGAGGCGCTTCAGCAATTTACTCCCGCCATGACAATCCGAAGCGGATGCTTGGAGACGGTTTGAGGCTGGGTCTTGAAGCGGGCGCGGTTCTTCAGGACATGGAATTTGTGCAATTCTATCCTTTGTGTCTATTTGGATCGGGTCTGCCGCCGTTCATAATTCCTCCGAAGCTTGCTGACAACGGGCGCCTTTTTAACGACCTTGGTCATGACATTCTTGACAAGTATGGGATTCAGGAGCGTCCAGCGGCGGAAAGGGCTCGAGATCGACTTTCACAGGCAATTTTTAACGAGATTTATCGTCATGGACGTGAGGTATGGCTGGACCTGCGCGAGGTATCCCAGAAAAAATGGCGCGATGATCCTTTTTCAAGTTCCGTGGAGCAAATTCTGGGAAACATATACGGCGCCAGGCATCAGCCGGTCCGAGTGGCTCCGGCGGCTCATCATACTATGGGCGGAATTAAGATTAATGCTGATTGCGCAACATCAGTCCCTGGTCTTTTTGCTTCTGGAGAGGTTACGGGAGGACTTCATGGCGCAAATCGCATGGGAGGGAATGCCTTGACCGAAACGCTGGTATTTGGGGCTAGAGCTGGAGTCTCCGCTGCAGATTGGGCAAGTGGCGTTAACGCCTTCAATTCAGAAACACTTTTGGAAAACATGCCCGAACGTTCAGGCGTCAGGGACGCCGGGTTTTCGATAGCTGATCTACAGTCGAAACTTCGTAAAATCATGTGGGAGGACGGCGGCATTGTTAGGAATGATGCCGGGCTGATTAGCGCAATAGACAGCGTAAGAGAATTAAACGAAAAATCCCGAACCTCCCCCATCAATTGTTCATCCCAGCATATTATTGACACAATTGAGTTCAGTTCCGCGACCAGAATAGCCGGTTTGATCCTCGAGAGCGCCTTGAAAAGAAAAGAAAGCCGTGGAGCCCATTTTCGTGAAGATTTCCCAAAACAGGATGATGA
>CAITZA010000440.1 GCA_903896745.1 uncultured Desulfomonile sp.
GATTGCTGAAGCTCGTCGGGTAGGTCGCATGTTCAAATAATAGTTGTAAGCTCGGGTCAGGAAGTTTGACGGTTCATAAATCTCGTCCCAGGCGGCGACGAATTCTTCGATTATTTCGGCCTCAGGTCGCGAAGGAATGAAGTTCATTGAACCGGTTGTGGAATTCCCAGAAGTTCTGAAATCACATAAACGTCCTTCTGCTCGAAGCCTGTCCCATAGTTTGGTGTTAGGCGCCGCCTGAAGCATGTTCAACATGACGATAGGGATGTTGGTTTGTTTCACAAAACTGGCAATTCGTTTTCCTGCCCCAGGAGTTTCGCCATCAAAACCTATTACAAAACTACCCAGAACGGTGAGACCGTTCTTGTTAATGTTATTCAGGGATTCGATGAGTGGGTTTTTGATATTCTGATATTTGTGAGCGCCAGCCAGGACACTTTCGTCAGGTGATTCTATACCCACGAAAACCGATGAGAAATTTGGACCTGTCATGAGGTCTATCATTTCGATATCCTGCCCGAGGTTAACCGATGCTTGAGTCCAGAACGAAAAAGGACCTCCACGATTTGACATCCACGGAGCGAGTCGCTCGAGGATGGCTCTTGCGTGGTTTTTACTGCCGATGAAATTGTCATCAGCTATTAGAACATTTTTTCGCCATCCCAGACGGTAAATGGCCTCCAGTTCTGCAACTACCTGATCAGGGAACTTGTACCTTGGTTTTGCTCCGTACAGATTGACTATGTCGCAAAATTCACAGTTGAAAGGACAGCCTCGAGAGGTCTGTACAGAGAGAGTGTTATAATTTTTTATGTTTAGCAAATCAAATCTGGGGGTTGGAGAAGTTGACAAATCAGGCTTTTGCGGGTTCTCAAAAACTCCATCGAATTTGCCTTTTTTAATTGAATCAAGCAGCGCATCAATTGTGTTTTCGGCCTCGCCTCTGACCAACATGTCGCAGCCGGCGTCGAGAAGTTCCTGTGGGACAGAAGTGGGGTAAGGACCTCCTACCACAACCTTCTTATTCTTGTCCCGTGCAGCCTGTATTAGGGCCAACACATTTTCTCTCTGAATCAGCATGCCGGAGATCATGACAATATCAGCCCAATCCATGTCCATTTCCGAGACGGGTTGAGCCTCCAAATCGACCAGTCGCACATCCCATCCTTTGGGCAGCATTGCCGCTACCGTTATCAGCCCCAATGGAGGAGTTACGGCCTTTGCCCTCATAAATTTCAATTGCTCTTCAGAAGTCCAGAATGAACGGGGAAACTTTGGGTTTATTAATAAAGCTCTCACGGTTGATAGTTCCTCAATAATTTGAAATTAACTCCGGAAAATTGCAGCAGCAGAACAAACAAAATAATTGCGCTGACAACCCGGCTATTTTTGTCTTCAAAACGGTCTTTTCCCAAAAATACCAGATTTCGGAAAACACTTATACCAGGCTTTTTCTGAAGATTCTGTATTTCGAACGCACATGAGCTCCCATTGCGAGCTCCGTTTTATTAACTGCGTCATTATCTTCAAGATTCCAGCCCATCTCAAGATAGTCAATGCGATCATCATTTCTAAGCAA
>CAITZA010000441.1 GCA_903896745.1 uncultured Desulfomonile sp.
CGCCCCGATCCTGACGGCTCTCAAGACCTGCAGTTTCATGCGCTCCAAGTTGACTTGAACCCGGATATTGCGGCAGCTCTAGACATCCATTCGGGCGCCCCGGTTTGGGTTCAAGGCGCCAGAATCCTTATCGATGCGACTGCCCGGATTGACAGGGCGACCCCCAAATGGATGGTTAGCTGCAATCAAGCCATCCCAGAAAATTATGTCCTTGTTTATGGAAAAGATCAGCTTCGCGATTCAGCGCTAAAAATCATAAACGAAACCTTGTCAGTCGAATAGGGAAACAGTCTCTTGGTGACATCTCTTATAAACATGAAATAAAGGCGCCATCTAAATGAAAAGCTATACGATAGAAAAACTGGGAACTTTTGACGGCAGTGAGGGTGGTCCCGCTTTCGTGGCAGTAGAAGGCAAAGTCTATGATGTCACAAAAAGTCAAAAGTGGCTAAACGGCATGCACATGAACCGGCATACTGCCGGAAATGATTTGAGCATTGAAATTAAATCCGCGCCACATGGCCCTGAAATGTTGGAGAGATTGGAGCTTGTAGGGATTATGGCGCAATCGGGTTCTTCGGTCTCGGAGCAGCGCTCACAAGCTTCTGACGAGCCAAGAACCTTTATCATGATAGACGCTACGCTTTGTATTGGATGTGGGGCATGTCAGGCCGCATGCTGTTTGGAACATGAACTGCCGTCAGAAACGATAACATTCAAAATCCTCAAGCTTGGACCAATCCGACATTCGTACAGCCTGGAGATGTCATATCTTCCAACCACATGTTTTCACTGTGATAAACCGAACTGTGTGGCGGAATGCCCCACAGGGGCCATGCAAAAGACTGAATCGGGGAAGGTTTTTTCGGATTCCGAAATATGTGTTGGTTGTCAAACGTGCTCGGTGGCGTGTCCCTTCGGGGCGCCGACCTTAAACACAGCTACCGGGAAAATCGCAAAGTGTGACGGTTGCAGGGAACGGGTTGAACTCGGAATGTGGCCCTCATGCGCTCTAAAATGTCCCACAGGGGCGATTACATTCGGATCCGCCCAATCGGTTGTACGTCAAAAACAGCAAAAGGAAGCCTTGCGATCGTTCAAAATGGTTAGAACAAGATAGGAAGATACATGTCCAGGTCGAACAACAGCTCCTCTGCGAAAGACTTCCTCTCGGATGTCGAGAAACGAAGTCATCAAAATCTTCTGGAATGTCTCCAGTGCGGCAAATGTTCCGGTGGGTGTCCCGTAGCTTCTGAACAGGTTCCTGGACCAAGGCAATTGGTTGCGGAAGTACTGGCAGGCCTCAAGCAAAAAGCGCTTTCCAACCCGCTTGTGTGGCATTGCGTCTGCTGCGGGACATGTCTGATTCGATGTCCGGTTCAAATCAGCATATACAGGGTTAGCTCGGCATTGTGCGAGATCGCTCACGAGGAAAAAATGGCGCCATCTGTTCCGGATATTAATCTTTTTGAGGTTCTGTTTTTAAAATCGGTGGAGAATTATGGAAGATTAAAGGAATTGCGAACTATTGCTGAATACAATCTCAGAAGCGGTCATTTTCTCAAGGATGTAGATAAGGGAATTCGCTTGATGCTCAAAGGAGCTATTTCGCCTGTTGAAATCGTCAAAGGTTGGGAAAAGGACAAGCGTGTTTCGAGTATCTTCGAAAAAGCTAGAAAGATAGGTTAGGGAGAAATTCCTATGAAAGTTGGCTACTATCCGGGATGTTCCCTCTTGGGAACCGCAAAGCCTTACGATACCTCGACGAGATACGTTTGCCAGGCTATCGGTCTGGAACTTGAGGAGTCTCCCGATTGGACCTGTTGCGGAGCTTCGCCTGCCCTCAAAATGAACAACCTGCTTTCTGTGTCTCTTGCCGCAAGGAATCTGGCGCTTATTGAAAAGACCGACGTCACTGATGTTGTGGCCCCATGCCCGTTTTGTTCACGACGCCTGAAAAACGCTAATGAGGAATTGGATGTTGATCCTGAACTGAAAAAAAAGGTTCTCGAAGTTACTGGTCTCCAGATCGCGGGAAAACTTTCAGTTCACAATCTTTTTGCTTTTATCAGAAGCCATATTGGTCTTGAAGCAATAAGGTCCCGAGTTCGAATGCCGCTGAAAAATGTGCAGGTTATTCCGTACTATGGGTGCTACGTAGCTGAACCCGGTGGCGCTTCGGACGAATCTGACCCCAAGAACCCTACCTCCCTCGACGAAATAATGCGGGCTCTCGGAGCGACGGTATTGGATTGGGACTTCAAGACTGAATGTTGTGGAGCGGCATTGGCCCTTACCAAGACGGAAAAAGTCCTTGAACTTAGCGGCCGAATTATCAGGGAGGCTGAATGGAGAGGCGCCGATTTAATCGTCGTGGTCTGCCCACTGTGTCAGGCCAACCTGGACACACGTCAGGGTGATATTAATTCAAGGCAAAAAACGAGACATGAAATTCCAGTAGTGTATTTCACACAACTGATAGGTTTGGCGATGGGGCTTTCCCCCTCAAAGCTGGAATTGAATCATCACATGATAGACCCCCTGCCGGTATTGAGGAAAAAGGGTTTCTTAGCATGAAAAAAATAGGAGTCTACATCTGTCATTGTGGCACCAACATCGGTGGAAATGTCGATTGCCACAAGATTTCCGAGCAACTATCGACCGAGATAGGAGAGGTAGCAGTCTGCCGGGACTACAAATATATGTGTTCCGAACCCGGCCAGAAAATGATTCGCGATGACATAGCCGAACTCGGGCTTGACCATGTAGTAGAAGCTTCATGTTCGCCAAAAATGCATGAGCCAACTTTCAGGAATGCGGTTTCGGCCGCTGGGATGAACCCGTATCTTTTTGAGATGGTCAACATACGCGAACATTGTTCATGGGTTTCCGACAACCCTGAAGGCGCTACCCAGAAAGCTAAGGACTTGATCAAGGGTGGCATCGCAAGGGTATTACACCATGAACCTCTTACTGGCTCTACCAAATCGGTAAATCCGGTGGCCATGGTTGTAGGAGGAGGCATCGCAGGAATTACAGCCGCCCTGAAAATAGCGAATGCCGGATATAAGGTATTCATGATCGAAAAAGAAGAGATTGTCGGCGGTAAAATGGCCCAGTTCGATAAGACCTTCCCAACCCTTGACTGCTCAGGATGTATTCTGACACCAAAAACCAGCGAAGTCGGACGGCATCGGAACATCGAAATTCTAACCAAATCAGAAGTAACTGAAGTCACCGGTTTCGTTGGAAACTTCAAGGTTCGCGTTCTGCAGAAACCTAGATACGTCAGTGTTGACAAGTGTACAGGCTGCGGTGATTGCCAGCAGGTCTGCCCTATAAATATTCCCAGTCCCTTTGAACTCGGCATGACGACCCGCCATCCAATAAGCAGACCGTTTCCCCAGGCTATCCCCAACACGTACTCGATTATTCGAACCGGAATGCCTCCATGCCAGTCAGCTTGCCCGGCAGGTGTAAATGTCCAGGGCTACATGGCTCTCACCGGGGTCGGAAAGTTCGAACAGGCGCTTTCATTGGTCAGGGAAAGAATGCCTTTTGCCTCAGCATGTGGTCGAATATGTGTTCGACCGTGCGAAGACGCCTGCAAGAGAGGGCAGATCGATTCTCCAACGGCAATCTGCTTTACAAAAAGATTTCTCGGTGATTATGAAAAAGACACCGGAGCCGAATGGAATCCTCCCATCAAGGAACGACGTGAAGAGAAAGTCGCAGTCATAGGCTCAGGACCATCCGGATTGTCGGCTGCATACTATTTGGCGCTGGAAGGTTATCAGGTTACAGTCTACGAGAAATTGCCCGTTGCAGGTGGCATGTTGACTGTTGGCATTCCTTCATACCGTCTTCCGCGTGACGTTATAAATTCCGAGATTGAAAATATTCGTAGCATGGGGGTTACCATAAAAACAGGTGTGACGTTTGGTGAAAACGTTACGTTTGAGAGCCTCGAGGAAGACGGATTCGGCGCAGTATTTCTATCTACAGGTCTCCACATAGGGCGCGGCCTTGGTCTGGAAGGAGAAGACGCCCAAGGTGTCTTGGGCGGAGTAGAGTTCTTGAGAAAGGTTGCCCTTGACGAACCGGTAAATGTTGGCGAGAAGGTCATCGTCATAGGTGGAGGCAATGTGGCGGTGGATGTCGCCAGGACAGCCTTGAGGCTTGGGGCTGCCCAGGTTGAACTGGTTTGCCTTGAATCAAGACATGAAATGCCGGCATGGGAAAGGGAATTGGATGAGGCCCTGGAAGAAGGAGTCATAATAAGAAACTCCCTTGGTCCCAAGCGGTTTGTCCAAGACGATGGAGCGATAAAATCGGTTGAATTCCGAAGATGTCTGGCTGTTTTTGACGAAAACGGCAAATTCAGTCCGTCGTATGACGAAAACGATACCACTGATATTCCATGCTCAACAGTATTTGTTGCAATTGGTCAGGCGTCGGACAGGAATTTTATCAACAGCACGGGACTCACCACAAAGCCCGGCGGAATCATTTCAGTCAATCCAGATACCATGGAAACAAGCCGTCCCGGCGTATTTGCAGGCGGCGATTGCACCCTGGGACCGGCAACCTTTGTTGAAGCTGTGGCCCATGGCAGACAGGCGGCATTGTCTATTGACAGCTACTTAAAATATGGCGGCTTAAGGTCAGTGAATAGTCGAGAGTCCGCAACCCCCGTGGAAATAAGCGAGGCCGAGAGGAAACGGGCCAAACCTGTTTTAAGGAGTGTTATGCCGGTTTTGGCGCCGGAACAACGAAAAAAAACTTTTGATCCGATTGAGTGCGGTTTCACCGAAGAGATGGCTAGAAGCGAAGGGCAACGCTGTCTCGCATGCGGTGTGTGCTGTCAATGCGGTGAGTGCGTTAGAAAATGCGGCCCGCAAGCTATTGATCTTAACCAGTCCGCCGTAACGCGCGAGCTGGAAGTTGGGGCCATTGTTGTGGCCACGGGGGTGGATGTTTTCGATGCTCATCAGTATCCGGAATATGGTCACGGCAAGTATCCCGATGTTATCACCAACCTGCAGTTTGAGAGGCTCTGTAACGCTTCAGGCCCAACAGGTGGAAAGGTCGTTAGACCTAGTGATGGTAAGGTTCCCAATAGCGTGGTCTTCATTCAGTGCGTTGGTTCGCGCGACAAGTCAAAAGGATACGAATACTGCTCCAAGGTCTGCTGCATGATCAGCGCCAAGCAGTTAAGCATTTTCAAGCATCATAATCCTCAAGGTCAGGCCTATGTTTTCTACATAGACAATCGGGCTGGAGGAAAGGGCTATGAGGAGTTCCTCCGCCGCGCGATAGAGGAAGAAAAAGCCCAGTATATTCGTGGCCGTGTGGCAAAGGTTTTTGAGGAAGGCGGTAACCTTGTCGTAAGGGCTGAAAATAGCCTTGTGGGTTGTCCGGTGGAAGTTCAGGCCGATTTGGTGGTACTTGCCACAGGTCTCGTGCCACAAAAGGATTATGTTAACGTCGCGAGAGCTCTAAACCTGTCCACAGACAAGTATGGCTTTTTCATGGAACTACATCCAAAACTTGGGCCTGCAGAGACTTCGCTGGCAGGGATATATCTGGCTGGATGCGCCCAAGGCCCCAAGGACATTCCAGAGTCTGTCGCTCAGGGTGGCGCTGCGGCTGCAGAAGCGTTAGCCCTCTTCAGTATGGGGCAGGTGGAAATCGACCCCACAGTGGCAACCCTGAACGAACGGCTGTGTACTGGATGCCGGACCTGTGTCGGCATGTGCGCCTACAATGCTATTTCCTTCGATGAATTAAGGAAAGTGGCAACCATAAATCAGGCGCTGTGTCAGGGGTGTGGAACATGCGCAGCAGCCTGTCCGGTTTCCGCCATCCAGGTTCAGCATTATAGGCAGGACCAGATTTTTGCTCAAATTGAAGGGATATTGGCATCATGAAAGGCTTTGAACCCAAATTGATTGCTTTCCTGTGTAATTGGTGTTCCTACGTAGCCGCTGACGCTGCAGGAGTGGCTCGGTTCGTTCAAAAGCCAAACGTCCGGGTAATCCGTGTTTTTTGTTCCGGAATGGTTGATCCGAGCTATGTGATCAAGGCTTTTGCATCCGGGGCCGACGGGGTGTTGGTCGCCGGTTGCCATCCCGGTGATTGCCACTATCTGGCAGGCAACATCAAAGCCCTTCGACGTTCATTCCTGCTTAGAAAGCTACTGGCTGAACTTGGTGTTGATCAACAAAGGTTTCGGCTTGAATGGATTGCCGCCTCCGAATCACCCCTCTATGCGAAAGTGGTTAACGAAATGGTTGAAGAGATTCGCAATTTAGGGCCCTTTATATCAAAGGCGAAAAAACTGTCGAAGGGAGGCGCCTGAATTGCCAAAGAAAAAGTTGGCCATTTACACGGCGACAGGCTGTCCGGCCTGCGAAAACACCCTGTTGGACATCAATTATGACATGGTGTCCTTGACCAGCAACACGGATATTGTTTTCTGGCCATATTTGCAAGGCTCTGAATGGGAAACTCTCGACGAATATGGGCCTGTTGATCTTTGTATACTGGCCGGCGCCGTTAGAACCGAAGCAGACAGAAATGCTGTCATCAGGTTACGCTCCAGTTCCAGACTGATGCTGGCGATCGGATCATGCGCGTGTTTTGGTGGACTTCCTGCTCTTTGTGATCTCTCGGCGGGTATGTCAGACTCACGTCCGGGCGATACGGATTCCGGAAACAAATACCTCTTGCCCAAGATGGAACCCACTGTTTGCGCTCCATGCCAAATCGTCAACATCGACTACTTTACCCCCGGCTGTCCACCTACCAGGGATCTTCTCTGGAGCGCAATTCAGTCGCTGCTGTCTTTGGGCGCAAATACTCCCAAAATTGCCTTTGCGGCCTCCAGACTGCCTCAGGCAATCGCAGATTCTGTAACCGCGGGAATTCTGCCACGACCAGGAAGTATTTTTGCCGGAGAGAAAGCCGTTTGCGCCACGTGCTCCAGAACAAAGGAAGAAAAGAAATTCGACGCCTTCTTTAGAACGCATCAGATAGACCCAGCCAGCGGACGATGCCTGCTTGAACAGGGAATATTGTGCCAGGGCCTCGCTACCCGGGAAGGTTGCGGAGGCATCTGTACTGCCGCAGGGGCGCCATGCAGGGGTTGTTTTGGAAGAACCGAAAAGGTTTTTGATCCTGGCGCAAAAATGGTTTCTGCCGTCAGTTCAACTTTCAACTCCACTGACCCAAAAGAACTGAAAAATGTTGCGGATTCTTTTGTAGATCTTGCGGGAACCTTTTATAGATATACCTTGGCCACTCAGTGCGCCCTTATGGCCCCAAATTCGGAGGATAGCAATAATGCGCCGGACAATTCTTGAACCCCTGAGATGGCTTGGGGGATTCGCTCGAGTCATGGTCATCCACGAGGACGGGGCGCCTCAGACTCTTTTCCAGATCACGAACAACATCCATATACAGGAAACGTGTCTTGGACGACCTGTTGAAGAGCTTCCCCGCATTTTATCCATTTTGTCGCCGGCTCATCATCTGGTTTCTGCTCTGACGCTTGATTCGGTATTTAACGTAACCCCAACACCGATGGCTGTAAATATCAGAAACGCATTGTCAGAAACGCTGTTCCTTATTCACCACATGAGGAAACTTTATTTCCTGTTCACCTCGGAATCGAATCCTCTTGATGATTTTACATTAAGTCAAAGGAATACGAATCAGCCTTCCCATGAACGTGAACTCATGGATCAGATCATGCGACATGTGGTTTTGGCGCAGGAGGCCTCCAGGATTTTGGGTGGCAGGTCGGACCACCCGGTTTCCATTGTTCCAGGAGGTGTCAGTCGATTCCTTAAAGAACCATATTATGATCGTTTGGATGAAATAGCCGCGAAGCTCGCAAGTTTTGCTGTCAAAATCGGTGGCTGGGTCAGTGGGAACGGATTTGGACGGCAATTGCAAAATCTTGAAATTATGCCGATCAATTCATTGTCCATGTCTCCACATAACGGAGAAATAGAACTAAGGGATTCCGGTGGAAAAATCATCGACACATTCAGGCCTGAACTAATTTTTGAGAAAATTGCTTTCAGTGTCGAGCCATGGACATATCAGCCGTTTAGCTTCGTCAAGGCAACCGGCTGGAATGCGCCGGACATTGATAATGTTGCGGGCTCATATTTTGTTGGCCCTCTGGCTAGACTGAGATCCAACATTCAGAGTAACACTCCTGTGGATCCGGAACTATCCGTTTTTTCTACCTGCGGCTCGACAGATGTCGAAGCGCCGACCATCTCCAGCGCTTTCGGCGCCTTGGTAGCTGAACTAATTGGTTCGGTTTCAAGGATAAGACGCCTTTTCAGGAGAGATGCGCTTACTGGTCCGTCAATTCGCAGCATACCGGGTGAAATGAAGCAAAGCGGTTTCGCTGCAATGGAATCCCCTGAAGGACTCATTGCGCATCATTATAAAGTCGATGGTCGGGGCATAGTTGAGGAAATTCAAATTCTTGACGCTGCTACTCAAAACAATGCCCTGAAGTGTATGATTGCTCAAAAGGTTGTGAAAGAGTCTACCGATTTCGACCGTGATCCAAAAGCAGTCAAGCTTAGGATAGAAAAGGCCCTGTTACCTTTTTGACGTATGAATGTGGACCTAATGTCGGTCGATGATGACAAACAACCCTCTGATCTCCAAACTACAGGAGGGAATGGTATATGATCAAGACCTTAATCGTTGACGCCGAAAAATGCTCTGGTTGCAGGGCATGCGAAAGCTACTGCGCACTTAAACACGAACAATACTGCAGCCCATCCAGGGGAAGGATACATGTCGTGAAATGGGAACAGGAAGGTATCTTTGTTCCTACAAACTGCATGAGATGTGAAAAACCGGCCTGCGAAATGGTTTGTCCGAGAAGGGCCACATACAGAAATTTCTTGACCGGCGCAATGCAGGTAGACGCATTTCGATGCATTGGTTGTTTGAGCTGTGTTTTTGCCTGCCCGTTCGGCGCCACGTTTGTGGATCAGGATTCAGGCTCCGTATTGAAGTGTGATCTCTGTGACGGTGATCCCACCTGTGTGAAGGTGTGTCCGACAGGAGCGCTGACCTATGAAGAAATTTCAAAAGAAGCATACCTGAAAATAATGGCTAATGCTGATAGAATACCTGTTCTAGTCAAGAAGGCTGTTGGGGAGGACTAATATGTATGGATGGGTAGGTAAAATACTCAAGATCAATCTGACCAGCCAACAGGCGGAAACTGAATCGACAGAACCATATATCGACAAATATATTGGCGGAAGAGGAATTGGAGTTCGGTTGGTTTATGATCACTATGTTCCTGGCACAGATGCATTTGACCCGGCTAATCCCCTTATTTTTAGCATGGGGCCTCTGACCGGCACCGCAATGCCTTCCTCCGGTCGAACTGATGTTACCGCTCTTTCTCCTATGAGTAACCTCAGGGCAAAATCGAACTTTGGTGGTTACTGGGGGCCGGAGGTAAAATACGCGGGATTTGATCATATCGTTATCACCGGTAAATCCGAAAAACCCTGCTATCTGTGGATTCATGACGGGAAGGCGGAAGTTCGTGACGCCACTCATATATGGGGTCAGGACACCTTTGAGACACAAAGAACCATCCAGAAGGAACTGGGAGACCCTGAAATCAAAGTGGTCTGTATCGGTCCGGCCGGCGAAAATCTGGTGAGATTCGCATGTCTTATCACAGAAGTAGCGGGTGCGGCAGCCAGGACGGGAATGGGCGCCGTTATGGGTTCGAAAAACCTCAAGGCTATCGCAGTCAGAGGGTCGGGCAAGGTGAGAGTAGCCAAACCCGATGAAATGTTGAACCTGTCCCTTGATGTCAACAGGGAAATACGCGAGCATCCGGCCTGCAAGGAACTCTCGAACTGGGGTGTGGTTCGTTTTATCTCCATGATGTATCAGCTCAGCTTCTTCCCCGTGGGTTATTTTGAAGACGTTCATTGGGAGGACATCATCAATAATTTTGGGGGTCCCAATTATGTCGAACGTTTTCAGACAAAAAATGTAGGCTGTTTTGCCTGTCCTGTGCGGTGCAAGAACTTTCTGTGCGTTCCGGAAATTGGTAAAGGATTTACGACGTGCGAGCCTTGGAGCGGTTTCACCGGTTCAGTATGGAACCTGGATATGGATATTTTTTGGGAAGCCATCACCATGGCGAACAGGCTGGGACTTGATTCTACCGAGGTATCCGCATGTATAGGTCTTTTGATGGAGCTCAATCATGAGGGAATAATTTCCGAAAAAGACACCGACGGTATCGCCATGACACGAGGCGGCAAGGAAGCCATTCTAAAGACCATCGAGAAAGTTGCTTTTCGCGAAGGTTTCGGAGACATCCTCGCCGACGGACAGAAAGCTTTTGCGGAAAAAATCGGCAAAGATGCCGTTGAAAAACTTGACATTGTGAAGGGGCTGGCTCCACACCCCTATGAATTCAGGGCCTACCATGGATCGGCCCTAATGCAGGCCGTCGGCCATAGAGGCGACCCACTGCCACTCAGAGGTAGTCTTATTGAATTTGAATGGCACAATGCGCCGGAATGGTTTCAGCAGGTGGCAAAGGCTCAGTTCGGGAGCGAAGAAGCCGCCATCCCGTCTTCCTACAAGGGCAAGGCGTTGGCCGGAATCATTTCCGAACATAACGAACGTGTCGCTGATAGTTTGGGAATATGCACCTGGCCATATACGTTGTTCATCTTTCATGATGTCACCAAGGCATGGCAGTTCTTCCAGGTAGTTACCGGGAAAGATTGGGATATCGAACGACTGCTAACAACCGCTGAAAGAATCAGAAATCTCGAAAGGATGTTCGATGTCAGGCAGGGAATTTCCAGGACTGACGACTGCCTTCCAAAGAAATTTTTCGAAACACCTCTGTCCCGCGGGAAATATGAGGGCGCCATTCTGGATCGTAAGGAATTTGAAGGAATGAAAGATGATTATTATAAGTTGAGAGGCTGGGACATTGAAACCGGAATACCTACCCGGGAAAAGCTCGTGGAACTCGGATTGGAAGATGTTGCCGGACAGTCGCCTGGCAAGAAATAGATTTGGCCCAGTTTTAAGACATAGTCAATCAGTCATCCTTTAACCATGTAGTTGCGTGTCAGCTTTCCGGACATTTTTTTTTACACTTCTTAACTTGGGGTTGATAAAACCCGATGGAGGTTAACGATGCCAAAATTTGTAGTGGAAAGAGATTTACCTGGCGCCGGCGGGTTGTCTAACGAGCAGGTGCGGGCAATATCCCAAAAATCGAGGCAGGTGCTGGAGAGTATGGGGCCAAAGATTCAGTGGCTTGAGAGCTTTGTAACTGATGACAAAATCTATTGCGTTTACATAGCGCCTGACACGGAGTCTATTTCCGAACATGCGCGACAGGGTGGCTTCCCGGCCAATCGTATTTCCCTGATCAGGAAGATTATTGATCCTACTACTGCGGAATAAAAGCTTCTTTGATCTAAACGGCCCCATACTGGTTCCTGATCCCGCTTCAGGAATGTAACGCTGCTTTCACAATCAGGATGTGCAACATGATTGACAAAAAGGTAACAGTAGTGGCCAGGATTTTGGCCAAACCAGGAATGGGAGATGTAGTAAAAGAGGCTCTGATGAAACTGGTTCCGCTTACCAGAAATGAGGCCGGTTGCTTCAACTACGACCTGCATCGCTCAGCCGATGACCCCGATTTGTTCATGTTTTACGAGAACTGGTCCTCCAGGAAGGATTTGAACGAACACCTTGAAATGCCATATCTGAAGGAATTTCTTGGCAGAGCTGGTGAAATATTGGCAAAGCCGGTTGAGATAATCTTTTGGGATATGATTAGCGATCTCGGTAAGTCCTGACATCTCTATCGCTTATCGACGACTTTGTTTTCATTTATTTAGTAACGGACTTGTCAGGATTTCGGATTGACCGCGATGAAATGATATGGCCCAAAAAAAATGTTATTTCGGGTTTTCGCCGTTTCTTGGAATCTCTTCCATAATGGAAGGCTTGACAGGGAACCATTCGGATTATCGTTGGCAGATCATTCGGGAAATACATTGGCTTGCCAACGATCAGCGCAGTGAAGAATTAATTCACAAAATTGAAGACGGCCTTGAACGGGTTTCTGACCCCACAATACGCTCACGTCTGTACCTAGCTCTAAATGCGCTCCAGAATCCGGTCAGGCACGAGGGGTATGTCCTCATAAAAGGAAAGGGCATTTTCGAGGAAAATGACCCCAAACTCAGCGATTGCTACACAAAAGTGGCTGAGCCTCTTAAACGCCCCTTGAGCCTGAATCCCGTTGTCGATTTCAGAATACATCCTCAAGTTCCCGATATGAAACTCTTTGTTGACATGAAGAGGGCTGGGATTTCAAACGGGATAATTGTGGCCACGGATACAGACCCATCTGACATTGACAAACCTGAAATCAGGGATGTCATGTCAAGACGATTTTCCAGTTCCATTCAAAGTCGATGGATGAACTTTGAACAATTGGCGCCCCATCTCAGGAATAGCCTCCATGCCATCAACCAGGTTACCGATAGTGACATTGCAGCTTGGACTCACGATTATCCGGACACTCTTTTCGGTTTCGGATCTGTAAATCTCTCGAAAGACAAATTCTATGTAGAAAAAAAACTGGATCAAATTTCCAGGCTCGGGCTGCGAGGAATCAACCTCTCGCCACATGCCCAGTTCTTCAATCCCTCCACAAACGAAAATGTTGACCTGCTTTTTCAATATTGCCGAAACAACGGATCAATTGTAATATCACACACAGGTTGCGGAAAAGGGCCCTTTGACCTCCTTGAATTGAGTCGGGAATCCAATCCCATGCATTGGGAGCCGGTAATCAGGAAATATCCTGATGTGACATTGGTATTAGCCCATTGTGGCGCCTATAGCAGTTTTATACCGGGAATATGGCTTTGTGAGGCCTTGCGGCTGGCTCAAAGCCACAAAAACGTTTACGCCGATTTTGCCGCTGTAGAATGGATTCTTGAAAATGAGACTATCATCAGGGAAATTCGCAAGACAATAACTTTTGACCGGATTCTGTTCGGAACGGATTATCCGCTGCCGCTTGCTTCTGGAATCAGTCTGACATATCTGGTGAGTTCAATACGGGCTAACCGTTATTTGAACGACAAGGAGAAGCGGAAAATTCTTGGCGAAAATGCCAGAAGGCTACTTAGAATTGAATAGCCCTAATACTTTTCCAGATGCAATCTATCACTCAACACTTTCACGATCCGGGTAATACAAACATGACAAAACATAAGGTGGCTATAACCAGGTATGAAAAACCTGTCGAATCACTTCGCAGCGCAATTGATATTTCGCAAGGCCTGGCCGGTGTACCTGTTCAATCCAGGGTATTTATCAAACCAAACATCGTTCTGTGGAGCGACGTGAAGCCTTTCCCAAAATGGGGCCTGATTACGACATCCAGGATGATCGAAGATACAGTTACAATCCTGTCTGAACTGGGCTTCAATGACATCACTATTGGGGAAGGCCCCGTGCTCCTCGATCCGAGAGATAAGGATATCGCCACTCAGGCATTTGAAAGTCTGGGGTACACAGACCTTGAAAAACGGTTTGGAGTAAAGCTTGTCAACGTTCATCGGGAAACGTTTGTAGAAACCGATTTAGGGGATGATGTCAGGCTAAATTTCAACAGACAGTTTATCGAAAGCGATTTCATCGTCAACATTCCAGTAATGAAAACCCACTCGCAAACCGTTGTAAGCCTGGGCATAAAAAACCTTAAAGGTGTCATTGACATCAATTCCCGCAAGGTGTGCCATTCTTCTCATGAATCAAATGACTTGCACTATATGGTGTCTCGTCTTGTCAACGCCCTTCCGGAATCGTTGACTATTCTGGATGGTATTTATACCAACGAATGCGGGCCTGGATTCGATGGAAAAATGAGAAGAAGCGATTTGATCGTAGCGTCACGGGACGTGTTTGCCGCAGACAAGGTTGGCGCAGCGTTACTTGGGTTCTCCCCCTCGGATGTTCCATATCTGGCGCATGCCGCTGAACGTTTTGACAGACCTGTGGATTTTTCCGACCTGGAAGTTC
>CAITZA010000442.1 GCA_903896745.1 uncultured Desulfomonile sp.
AGAATTCAAAAACCATGGTAACTTCGCCGCCCATTACAGGGTCTATCTTTCTGTCAGCTCGTGTTCCGGACAAGTTGTTTAGGTTCCAATTTAAAACAGCGCGGTCTACGCAAGCGTATTTGAACCAGTCACCAGGCGCCCAGTAACCAACAAGAGCCCCAAAAGTCCAGCCTTCCAGAAGTTTCCAATTGAAACCCGCATTTACCTCAAAGCCAAGATCGCGCTTGGTAATATTGGGAACCTGAGCCGGGGATACGCCATAGGAATAGGCGGAATAGTTGAGAGGTCCTGGAGTTGCTCCTCCGAAGTCAACACTTCCATCTGTGAGATACAAATTATTATAAGAATCGCGAAGTCTGGAAAGAGATGGTCTCAGAACTCCCCATGGATATCCATCAGATGTCCTCTGTGCCCAAAAAAAGGTTCCAAATATGTTGAGGTTAGCCGCCACCGCATAATCCATGCGGGCCGCCAGCAAGAATGCGTCCCGGAGAAAACCGTCACCGGAGAGATTGTATGCGTTCAGGCCTGATCCATAGTCATAAACAAAAATGTGACTGTATGGTGAAAACAAGCTGTAATTACTTAAGAAATGACTCTCAAAGCTCGGGTGCCAGGTAAAGGCCGATTGCTGTTTATCAACATAGAGACCATTCCTTCTGTCTGGTCCAGGAGACCAGCCAACTATACCACTCAGCTTTACAGGACCGGTCAAAAGACCGAGCTCAAGAGCGCAACGCCACTGCTCTATGTACCTGGTATAGGGAGGATTAATTCCATGACTGAATTCCTGTCGAGCAGCCTGAACTCCCTGATACCTGTCTGTCCAGTAGAGCCACGCTGCTTCCGAATTCACAAAAAACCTGCCATCATTGTACTGCAAATAAATAGAGCCATGATTGAATTCGGAATCAATGGCAAAAGTGGGGTCCTGACCGTCAAGTCCCCTGATCGCATTGTTGATGGAGGCTTCAGGTCCTATATGATAAGACCCAAAAGCCGCAATGATTCCGCTTTTTACCGGACCATTCGAATACGTTACAAATCCGAGAAAATCCTTGGAAAGGTTTCCACTTCTGTCTGCGGAACTGTAATAACCGCTGTCGTGGGTCCGTATTATCTGGGTGCGGTTGGGCAGAGCATCAAACTCTGGATATTTCGGAAGATTGTAGGGATCACCGTAGGCCGCCTGGACACCCTGTCGTCCTGCAATTACGTATATGCTAGAATCACCGGCGTACCTGTATGGATAGTACGCGATTCCGACGTCGAACGGACCGAAGGGGGTGACGAGTGAGAGTGATTCCGTCGATGTAGCGTCAGACCCGTCGTATTGCAGGGCTGTTCCGAAAGACCAGGGCCTCTTCCCAACAGCAAATACTCCCCAGGGGCTGTTTGCCGTTATCCAGAAAAGTGACCATTGACCTTCGCTAAAAGCGTTCTTGATTCCCGGCGCATCCTGGGTATGGTAGTCCGACGCCGCAGGGTCTCCGAAAGTCCCAAGTCTGTATAGCCCCCTGATTTTAATTGCTGAATTGATTTTTATCTCGGGCTCGAATTCAACATTAAAATACGACCAGCCCGCGTTTGAGCCACTGACAAAGCTTGTATCGAACTGTCCGCCATTCCAGAAATTCAGATTAGCCACACGTGTATTGTTACCGTTATCAATGTTGTACTGACCAAAGAAACCGTTCGTACCCATTTGACTGTACCATTCATGATACCAGTTGAATGACCCCTTCATCGAGAATTCCCATGCGTATGCAGGCGCCGCCAGCGCAATCAGAAAGATTGTCGCCAAACCGACGCGCACAACTCCCCATTTCCTGTTCATTCAAACCCCCAAAAGTTGCGAAAGAAAGAGCTCAGATCTACAGGTTATATAGTAACACGTAGCATGAATAGGTAGCACTGTCAAGCGCTTTATTGTATTGTAAAATAATAACAGCATGATGGCCCATACAGACTATATTATCATCAAAAGGGGGGCGTTAGATGTGTCTACCTTAATTAGATTAAACTGTCAACACCTTCGGCGCTGACCGGCTTGATGGAGCTAACACCAAAAAATGAAATGGCTAAAAGACAGGGAGATATAATAGTTTAAATAAAATGACACAAACCCAATCCATAGGCTTGACTGATGCTACGATATGCAATAAAGTGTAACGTAAGCTTGGGGCAGTGTCCGTTTTTTTGGGTCAGGCGAACTGGAGGCGGTCGTCACGAATTGAAACTAAAGTCGCAGAAACAGTCTCATGCAGTCAGTAATCCCTGGGCTTACGGAAATAATGCCCGGGTGGTTTTAGTCCAGCCTCCAGGTATTCCTGAATTCGCCTGCTGAACAGGAGGGCGCCAGATCATGCACATATCAGAGGGAGTATTGACAGCCCCTGAATTAGGAATAGGAGCGGTATTTACCGTGGCTGGTCTGGCCCTTGGTTTGCGGAGGATGGATTACGAAAAACTGCCTGAAGTAGCGGTGCTGTCTTCGGTATTTTTTGTGGCGTCACTTATACATATTCCCATTGGGCCGTCCGCTGCGCATCTGATACTGAACGGCCTGTGTGGAGCGCTTCTTGGTTGGCCGGCGTTCCTCGCAATATTTGTGGGTCTTGCATTGCAGGCGGTTCTTTTTAATTTCGGTGGAATAACCACCCTGGGTGTGAACACTGTTATTATGGCTTTCCCCGCGGTTGCGGCAGGATTCTTATGCCGACATTTCGTAAAAAGCTCCAGTTCATCGGTTCGATATGTATTCGAGTTTATTGCCGGAGCTGGCGCCATTTTATTATCCGGCCTGCTTGTTGCGTTATTCATCGTGCTGGCTCTTGGTCAATCCATGGAGGCTGCGGCGCGTCTGGTTATTGCAGCGCATATCCCTGTAATGATAGCTGAGGGCGTGATAACCGTGTTTGTAGTTGAATTTATAAGAAAAGTCAGACCGGAGATGCTTTAGGTGAGACGCATGTTCCAGAAATCCAAAATGGATTCCCGCATATTTAATACCGCTGAAAAGATTAGGAGTTGGCGCAATGAAAAACCGACCATCAGGTTTTATGAGATCGCCTCTTAAGTATCTGGCATGCATCGTCATATTGTTTTTCACTCCTATTATGACCGGATCGCAGGTGTTTGCCCATAAAGTCAACGTGTTTGCATACATCGAAGGAAATAGCATAATAATTCAAGGTTACTTTAGCGGTAAGGCCAAGTCTCAGAATTCGCTCGTTGAAGTGTTTGACCAGAATGGTAAGAAACTTCTGGAAGGTCGAACCGATGTCAAAGGGGTTTGGTCATTCGGCGTGGATTCCATCCCGACTGGGGTCAAGTCCCTGAAAATAGTTTTGGAAGCCGAGCCTGGCCACAGGGGGGAATATACCCTGGACTTTTCTGAGGCGCCTGCGTCTTCAGGGAAGCAGTCTTCGGAGAATCCAGCTTTACCTAATACCCCGTCAGGGTCCGTTCCTTCGGTTGTTCCAACGGTCGGAGCTGAGCCCGGGATAAATCAGGAAGCGTTGCTGCACTCGCTGAGCCTCATGATGGACCAGAAAATTGAGCCGTTAATCAAAACGATCGGTAATCAGGAGAGACTGCTTCTTGAACAGCAGGCTGGCGCCCCAAAAATGACCGAAATAATTGGCGGAATAGGGTGGATATTGGGTCTGGCCGGGATTACGGCTTTTTTTTGGGGCAAAAATAAACAATCATCTTGATTTTCAATAACCGGAGTTCATGCTAGATGGAAATGGAAGAATTTGCCGCTGGCGATTCCTGGGTCCATAAACTGGATCCCAGGGTAAAGATATTGATCACGTTGATCTTTTCGATTGTTGTGGCGCTGAACAATCATGTCAGTATGGTTGCAATCAGCCTGATACTACCGGTAAGCCTGATAATCTGCGCAAGGCTTGATTTCCGGCCGCTACTCGTCAGGCTGGGAATAGTCAATGGTTTCATACTTTTTTTATGGTTATTTCTCCCGTTTACTACCCCTGGAGAAATCATCTACACCCTTGGACCTCTTACTGTTCAGCGTGAAGGGATTCATCAGGCGCTCCTGATTACGGTTAAATCGAATTCCATTGTTCTTATGGCAATTGCCATGCTCGGAACATCCACTATCTTTACATTGGTCCATGCGCTAAGTCATCTCTATGTTCCAGATAAGCTTGTGCATCTGTTCTTTTTCTGCTTCCGGTACATTCACGTGATCAGGGAGGAATATTTCAGGTTAAGTAACGCGATGAAAATCCGGGGCTTCAGGCCACGAACCAACATGCATACATACAGGAGTTATTCATACCTTGTTGGAATGCTTCTTGTCAGAAGTTTTGACAGATCAGCGAGAATCCTACAGGCCATGAAATGCAGGGGATTCAGGAGCAGATTCTACATCCTTCATCATTACGAAATGAAGTCCCACGATTATGCGGTGGCGTTATCAAGCGCTGCCTTTTCAGCGTTCATTCTGGTATTCATATAATGATGTTGATATTTGGGGTGTTAGCGCGTCTGAATCATGATTCGGCAGGGAGCGGGAATGATTAGACTGCGAAATATATGTTTCAGCTATGCCGGCAGGGAAATCCTGGACAATCTTGATATGGACATTGAGGCTTCTGACCGTATCGGTCTTCTCGGGGCCAACGGATGCGGCAAGACCACATTATGTCACATTATAATGGGTTTGTTGACTCCAACTTCGGGGATTGTCGAAATTTTGGGAAAACCTATGGTTTCCGAGTCAGACTTTGCTCAAATCAGGGGCAAGATAGGTTTCATGTTTCAGGATTCGGATGACCAGTTGTTTTGTCCAACAGTCATTGAGGATGTGGCATTCGGACCTCTTAATCTTGGTCAGACCCCCGAAGAGGCCAGAAAGACTGTAAGACGGACTCTCAAGACTCTGCGTCTGGACGGTTTTGAAGATCGAATTACATACAAGCTTTCCGGTGGCGAAAAGAGGCTGGTTTCTATGGCCACAGTGCTTGCCATGGAACCGGAGTTCCTAATCCTGGACGAACCAACCACTGGACTTGACGAAAAAACTACCGAGACACTAATTGACATTCTGAAAGAATCAGATTTAGGATACATGATTATTTCCCATGACCGACAATTTGTCAAAAAGATGGCAGACAAACTGCTTCAGATGAAGGACGGCAAAGTCTGTCCGTCAGATTGGAACAACATGAAAATGTAGGGTTTTATCTGTTAGATCGAAAATCCTGGGAGTTCCTGACATCTAGGACTGAGAGGGAATCTCGTTAGAATCGGGAGCGGACCCGCCGCTGTAAACGGGGACGAAAGCCGAATGACGTCACTGGAGACTTCAAAATCTCCGGGAAGACTCGGCAATTAGGATGATCCGTGAGCCAGAAGACCTACTCACAGGAAAAGCAAGCCTCTTACCAAACGTGGAAAAGGCGGTGGAGGAGACAATGTTAGACCAGGCGGTTACAGGATGTCAGGTATCCTTGCTGAATCTCCTGTTTCTTGGGCGCAAGCATGAAATCCCGACCTGCGCAGCCCCCCAGTCTTATCCTCCACCTTGAAATGTTACGTTTGAAAACATCCTGACTCCAAGCGATGTCTGCTTACCGGGAAAACTTTTGTCAAACGACAAGTCGTTAATATGATGGAGGAGACAAAAATGAAAAAGAAAATCACGTCGGTCGGTTTGAGTTTTATCCTGTTAGCCGTTTTCTCGGTTACGGTTGTCCTTGCCCAAAAACATGGAAACGGGAAGGCCTCTCCACAAAAAGAAGCTATCCTGCTTGTCGCCTTTGGAACCACGGTTCCTGAGGCGAAAAAGGCCTTTGATCAGATCGAGACTCAAGTAAAAAAGGAATTTCCGAACTCAGAGGTTAGATGGGCCTTCACCTCTTCCAAAGTCAGGAGCAAACTGGCGGCAATGGGGGTAAAGCTGGATTCTCCGGGTGTGGCGATAGCCAAACTTGTCGATGATGGTTACAATCGGATCGTTGTAGCCTCCTTTCATACCCTTTTCGGTGAGGAATTCCACGATCTTGTCAAAGATGTTAACGCATGCGCTCAATTATCCGGAAGCTCTGACCGGAAAATCCTTATTGCCAGACCACTCCTGTCTTCGCGTGAAAATATAGAATCATGCATCAAGTCGCTGATCAGCCAGGCGCCTGAAACACGCATGCCCGGGGACGCTATTGTGCTCATGGGCCACGGCTCAGGACATCACCCTGCCGACACAGTCTATGCGGCTACCAATTTTTATGCCCAAAAAGCCGACCCCAACGTATTTGTCGCCACAGTAGACGGTCAGCCAACCCTTGATGACTTCATTCCGATACTG
>CAITZA010000443.1 GCA_903896745.1 uncultured Desulfomonile sp.
TTCGGTCTCTACCAAAAATTGTACAATTCCGAACATGACCGTTTAGAAATATACCAGACGCTTGATCTAGCTCTTCAGGGAGCTGAGGTTGGTCTATGGGACTGGCGTATAAATACTGGGGATGTGATTGTTGATGAGATGTGGCGCACGCAGTTAGGTTATGTAAAGGGTGAGCTTCAAGTTAACAGATCCATATGGGAATCGCTCGTTCACCCTGATGACAAAACCTCTGTGATTGCCCTCCTGAATGATTACCTCGAAGGCCGATCCCCTTCTTTTTCGGTAGAATACAAACTCCTGACAAAATCAGGCGCATGGAAATGGATACTGTCACGAGGAAAAATTGTCGAACGTGACGAACAGGGCTCACCTTTGAGGATGCTTGGAATACACCTGGATATAGACAAGGCAAAAAGGGCTGATGAGGCTCTCATACAAAGCCAGAAAATGTTCAAGGCTATTACGGAAACGATACAGGACGTTTTCTGGGTGATAAAGCCATTCCTCGGCGAAATCGTCTACGTCAGTCCGGCATACGAAAAGGTTTTTGGCCGGAGAGTTGATGAACTCTACAGTAATCCGGAATCCTTCGAAAAAGTTATTCATCCTGATGATCTCGAAAAGTTCAGGCAGGTCGTGACCATTTCCCATAAGGAAGAAAAACCTTACTCTGTTGAGTTCCGGATCATACGACCTGACGGCTCCATAAGATGGATTCATGACAGAGGCTTCCCTACATTGCATGAAGATGGGACGGTAGGTTTGATTTTCGGCTCAGGTTCGGACATTACAGATCGTAAATTGGCGGAGGAGGAATTCAGGAAATTCAAAACCATGGCGGACAAATCAAATTACGGTAACGCAATGACCGATTTGGAAGGCTCCGTGGTGTATCTTAATGAAGCGTTTGCATCCATGCATGGTTATTCCATTCAGGAGTGCATGAACCAGAATTTTTCAATCTTTCATACACAGGAGCAAATGCAACGGGTAAAAGAGTTGTCGCTCCAAATGACAATTACAGGTGGTTTCGACCTGGAAGAGGTCTGGCACAAGCGTAAGGACGGAACCGTTTTCCCTACATTGATGAACGCCGCCCTGATTTCCAGCGATAATGGAGATCCATTGTTCCTTTCTGCAACAGCGGTTGACATTTCTGATCTTAAATCCGCCGAGCAGGTTTTGCGCGACAGGGAAGAGCTCTTTGGAACCATTTTCTACACAAGCCCGGACGCAATTTCCATAATGAACGCGGAGAATGGAAAATACGTGGACATAAACAGGGCTTTTACTGAAATAACCGGTTTTACCATGGAGGAGCTAGAAGGCAAGACTTCAGATGACATTGACCTGTGGGTTAATCCCAAGGACCTCTCTAACTGGCGTGAAAAACTTGGAGGGACAGGAAGGATCAACAATTATGAGGCCCTGTTCCGTGTGAAGGACGGCAGCGTCAGGACCGGCCTTGTGTCAATGAGAAAGATTCAGATCAGCCGGATTCCGCACATCATGTCGGTTGTTAGAGACATTGATGAACTGAAGAAAACCCAGACTGAGAACACCCGTCTTGCCGCTGCAGTCAGTCAGGCCGCCGAACGGGTTGTCATTACTGACGCCAACGGAACAATCGTTTATGTCAACCCGGCCTTTGAGCTTTCCACAGGCTTTTCCCAAGAAGAGGCCATAGGGGAAACTCCCGCAATTCTAAATAGTAGCAAACAGACTCAA
>CAITZA010000444.1 GCA_903896745.1 uncultured Desulfomonile sp.
TGGCTACCGGGTCAAAGGTAGACCGAGCCACATCCTCCGCCAGGCTCGTTATCGGAGGCTTGAATTTTTGAACCTCGAATGCCTTGTTATTCGACATTCCGGTTATTATGGCTTCCGACAAAGTGACTTCGAGTTTGCCTTCCGGCGGAGGTCCTATTCCTGGGGGCACGAACGGGGCTGGAGGTATATTGGCGGCTTGCTCGGACGAGGATTTGGATTTGGCGGGAGACAGATAATCAAGCAGGGGTTTCCCTAAAGGCGAGGAACAGGCAGACAGGAAAATTGGCGCCAGAAAAGACAGGAAGAGAGCCGCGAGGCTTTTTGAGATGCGAAAGCCCAAATTTTACTCCATACACCGATGCGGCCCATTGACCCCGCTATTTCCTGACATGAGCCTCCTGACCATTTGCACACGAATGCCATGGCGATTCGGCGTGTCCCCTCGCTTTAGGCTTACGTCAGGATAACGGACAACGAAACCTCGGCTGTACGGCTTTACAGTCGTATATGTTTAAAAACCTTATCTTATCCACATAACGATATGACTCTTTGCCCCTAACCTTAATCGCGAGACAATCCAGGACACCGCTCTGAACTCCTCGTAGATCGCTGATCACGACATACACTAACCATGACAACCATAGAGTTTTGAGCCATACAATACTGAAACGACACTGTTTTTTATTGTTACCAAATGCCTGGCAAATATATACAAAACATTTGTTACAACAAAACCAGCATGTTACCAACAACAAGCTGCCTCATGATTCATTCAGCAACTCGAAGTCATACCAGTGTTTTGATACATTATACTGATTTACTTCTTATTATATTATATATGGTATTCTACGGTCAAGGCGTTTATGTGATATACGCTTTATTTCGATGGCATATGACTAGAATAAAAACCATTAATTAAGATTATGCCTCATAATTCTGTTGAAACCCTGGCCTCTCGTGACTGTCCAGGAACATCATGAGGAAGCAAGACCCTTCAATCTTTCAACATGTCCAGGGAATTTAGGTCGAATGTTCTGATAATGGCGGAGGGGGAATTCAGGACAAGGCATCCACAATACTCAGGGTTGACGGGAATGTCGTAAAAAAACCACTCGTGGTTAATGTGGCCTAGCAGTACATGTTCTCGACCTGACGCATTGTTGCGCAGCGCAAGTAGATCAATAGGAACATCAAAACTGTTCAATGGCAGGAACAAACCTTTACCTACCGCTTTTGTGTAAGCCTCTTTAAGAACCCATATTCTGAAAAACAAATCTGTTTGGGCAGTTTCATTGCCTACCTTGATCAAATTTGCCTCAGTGGAGGTGAAAAACCTGTTCGCTATGTCAATTACCGGAAACTCACGTTTTTTGTACTCGATATCAATCCCCACAAAATATTCCCGGCTAAATACCAACAACAACCGGTCATTGGAATATGACACATTGAACCTGATTAATCCTGAAGGAGTATGATTTTTTAGAAACGGCTTTCCAAATTTTGTTCGACAAAATTCGATGTTTTTGGGAGGCGTTGTGGTATATTTATGTATGAGCGATCTTAGGATTCCATTTCTAAGGATGTATCGAGTTTTCTTTACTGGATCCCTAAATCTTTCGGAAAAACTGATTTCCTGACCTGAAAGGATAGATTCCATGCTTTTCCGCCACATTTCCAAATCGGGGAGGAAAACACGCCACACATGTACATTGCGTTCGCTTAAATCCAAACCCAAAAGCCTTTTCACTGTCTAAGGGATATAAGTCATAAGACAAGGTAGAAATTACATGTCTGATCATGAAATGGGAAGTCAAAAACTGTCAAAAAACTGCCTGAGTGACCTGCCCGGCAGTTATCTTTCGGGACCTTTGGCGCCGGGAGTGTGGGAGGGGAGCATCCATGAAAGGTTTCAACATCAGGCCCGAAAGAATCCCGATGCGATAGCAGTGACATCCGGAACAGAAAAGCTTACCTATGGAGAGCTAGATCGGTTGTCCTCCGGTCTTGCCGCAAGGCTTTGCAAGTCAGGCATAGGCGACAATGCGATCATTGGAGTGTCAATGGAAAAGTCTCCAATGATAGTAATAGCCTTGTTGGGTATTCTAAAGGCTGGTTGCGCCTATGTTCCTCTCGATCCCTCCTATCCAGGGGATCGATTAACTGGAATGCTGGACGATGCACAGATACCTGTTATTATTACTACATCCAACCTCAAAGTACTCTTTTCGGATCACAACTTATTGGTTGTCTGCCTGGACGAATACCTTCATTTGTCGAGCCCCGATGACCCCTGTTACAAAGATGCGTCGTCAAACTCCCGGGCTTACGTAATTTTTACATCAGGATCCACGGGAAGACCCAAGGGTGTTTGTTGCACACACAAGGGTGTTTTGAACCTCCTGTCGGATTTTCAGAATAGACAGCCAATAGGACATGGAGACATTTGTAGCTGGTGGACCAGCCTCAATTTCGATGTTTCAGTCTACGAAATCTTTTCCCCGCTTATTGAGGGGGCCAGCCTGATAATTGTGCCCGAGCATGTCAGGTCCAACGGCTCTGCCCTGATGGACTGGCTGTATCAAAATAATGTCACAAGCGCTTATCTGCCTCCATTTATGGCCTCGGATCTTGATTATTGGGTCACTGACAATCTTGGTAAGAGCAGGATGAGGCGCCTGTTGGTCGGCGTTGAACCAATCCCGGAAAAAGTCCTTATGTCCATACATAATGCAGTTCCCTCGCTTCGCATCATCAATGGATATGGTCCAACTGAAACTACTATATGCGCGACCCTGTACGAGATAGATCAGGCAAACAGGCTTCACGAAAACACTCCTATTGGTAAACCGGTTCAGAACACGGTTTTAAGAATACTCGATGAAGATGGCAAGCCTGTGGCCACCGGGTATCCGGGCGAATTATTCATCGGGGGAGCGGGTTTGGCTGATGGATATTTGAATCGATCGGATTTGACTGCGGAACGATTTGTTCACGATCCTCTCTCAGAAGATCCGGATGCCAAATGTTACAGAACCGGAGACATCGTGCGCCTTCTTGACGATGGAAATCTGGAGTTTCTTGGACGAAAAGATTTTCAGGTAAAAATCAGGGGATTCAGGGTTGAGCTTGGCGAGATCGAAACTTTACTGCGTAGCTTTGAAGGGGTGAGGGAGTCGGTGGCCATGCTCAGGGAGGATGAACCCGGAAGAAAACTCCTCGTTGCATATTTTGTCTTATCTGAAAACAAATCTGTTTCGATTCAGTCCATGCGCGACTACTTGAAGCTATATGTTCCGGACTACATGGTTCCGGCAGCCTTTGTGCGGATTGACAAAATTCCTTTTACGCCTAATGGAAAAACCGACAAAGACGCTCTGCCGGTTCCTCAATCCGGAGATTTTGTTCATTCAGGCGATGATGGCGCCAAAATCCCCGCAAATTCTTATGAGTCAACGATATTAAATTTATATAGGGACTTGATTAAAGTCGATGATATCGGCGTCCTTGACAATTTTTTTGAATTGGGAGGCCATTCTCTTCTTGCCGCCCAACTTGTTTCGAGAATTCGGGATACTTATGGCATTAAACTGGCCTTAAGTGACATATTTCAGGCGCCAACCGTTCATGAACTGGCCCAAAAGATTCAATCCATGGGCGCTCAAGATTCTCATGGCGCAGAGATATTTATCAAGACCGTCGGTGAACATGCCGAATACCCCATATCATATTCTCAGATGAGAATATGGTATCTGGATCAACTCGAACCCCAAACTCCGGCCTACAATATTTTCCTGGCCAATCGGCTTTCAGGGTCACTCGATATTGATGCGCTCACAAAGAGCGTCAATCTGATTGCTGAACGACACCAGAGTTTGAGAACCATATTTAGAAAAAGTGAGCCGGACCCTGTACAGATAATCTTGCCACATAAGACTTTTTCAATCGATGTGAATGACATCGTGGATGTTCCTTTAGAATCCAAAGAATTGGAAACCATAAAACTGTGCTCACGAGAGGTTAATCGAGGATTTGACCTGAGCCATGGGCCACTGTTTCGATGGCTACTCGTCAAGCAGTCCGGAAATGAGCACGTCCTCGTTTTCACTGTGCATCACATCATAGCGGATGGTTGGTCGATAGGGATCATCATTCGTGAGTTGATGAGCATTTATTCTGAGCTTGTTTCAGGGACTCCGGTTTCATTAGTTCCATTGGAATTTCATTACAGGGACTATGCGTTGGCTCAGACGGAATGGATGAACACCGACGCTGCGCAATCTCAAGTTTCTTACTGGAAACAGAAATTTGCCAGTATTCCTGAATCATTGGAGCTTCCTACGGATTTTTCAAGACCTGCTATTCAAAGTTATCGTGGCGCCAGTCAGAGTATGATACTGGACTCTGAACTATGCGGAAAAATCAGGCGCCTTGGATCCGGCGAGGGCGCTACCCTTTTCATGGTTCTACTGGCTGCGTTCAAGGCTCTACTTTTTCGCTATTCAGCACAGACCGATCTCTGTGTTGGCACTTTTGTCGCCAACAGAAATCGGCGGGAGATTGAAGACATAGTAGGCTTCTTTGTGAACACGGTAGCAATAAGAACTCAGATATATGACGATCCTTCGTTCAGACAGCTTGTTGGCATAGTTCGTGACAATGCCTTAGGCGCTTTCGCGAATCAGGACGTTCCGTTTGAAAAAATACTTGAGGAGATAAAACCTGAACGAAGTTTGTCCCGCACTCCGATTTTTCAAACGATGCTATCGCTTCAAAACATGCCTCTGCCGGATTTATCTTTGCCCGATTTGGATTGTAAGTCCTTTGAAATAAAGACATTTCGGTCAAACTTCGACCTCACCGCATGGTTTTATGAAGTCGGGGACACGCTCAAGATAGTAATGGAATACAGCGCTGACCTGTTCACCGAATCAACAGTGATCCGGATGCTCGAGCGATTCAGGACACTCATCGAGCAAGTCTGCCTAAATCCTGACAGACCTTTGTCACGAGTTGAAATTCTGAGCCCGGAAGAAAGAACCACAATTCTTGATGAATGGAGTGGGCGCCGGAATCAGTTTTACGCCACTGATACAACCATCATCGATATGTTTGAAAAACAGGCGGCAAAATCCCCTGAAAGTCTTGCATTGCTGGATTTGCACGGCGATTCAGGCATTCCTGTGGAAATCTCTTATGAA
>CAITZA010000445.1 GCA_903896745.1 uncultured Desulfomonile sp.
GTGGAAGTCGTCCACGAAAGGAGTTCGCGGGCCTTTGACGCCGAACACACCCATGCGAGTTTTTCCATTTCCATGATCTTTTCTGACCTGATCAGGGCCGGCTTCCTGGTCAAAAAACCTAAAAGGTCGCCAAACCTTCCCATGAGTCTCATTGCGGGAAGTGGAACAGGGACTACGGCGGGGTCATAACCCAGACTATTTCCGATTTGTCGAGCAAATTCCCGCCAGATAACAGGTTGTTCATTCGCCAGGAAAAAAATTTCTCCGGAGGGTAAGTGATCACAAATAGCGGTTTCAACAATACCGTGAGCGAGGTCTTCCACGTAGATGACGCTGACCAAACGATCAGGCCCCGCTACCACCGGTGTGATACGAAACCTCGCAGACCTGAATACCCCGAACACGTCAGTATCTCTCGGGCCAAACACCGTAGGCGGCCTGACTATGGTGACAGGAATACGGCGCTTGAAACTTAGAGTGATTGTTTCACCTTCAAGTTTCGATCGTCCGTAACTGGAAACCGGGGAAGGCGTATCCCGTTCCGTTACAGGCTCACCGTTACATCTGGATGGGCCGGCGGCCGCCTGTGAACTGACCAGCACGAATCTCCCCAGGGTCCGGGTTGCCCCGGAACTTATCAACAATCCGATCAGCCATCTTGTATATTCTACGTTTGCTTTGTAATACTCCGCATAGGTTAAGGCCCGAGTCGCTCCAGCCAAATGAATTACAACATCGATGTCCGGCGATTCAAGAAGTTCAGACTCAAGCCGGTCCATTGAACATAATTTGACTGGCATGTCCTTCAGGAAACGTACTGCGTTTTTATCACGAACCGGACAGAGGACTTCCCAGCCCTTTCTTATGGCCAGTTCAACAACATGGCTTCCAACAAAGCCCGTTCCGCCTGTTATCAAACACCTCATGGAACAAGACCTGAATATCTGTTATTCACAAACAAGCTCCTATTTCGTTGAATCATAGATTCGCCTGAGCGTCCTGTCAGAAACTCCAATGCTGTAAAGGGCTATTACAAGCTGGTTGATCAGGGTGGTTTTTATTATACCACGTTCTTTCCATCTTCGACTTGAAGTAACGGCTTTTGCCGAAACCGTCCTGATTTGCCCCAACTTTTTTGCGGCCTGACAAAACGCAAAATCCTCCATTATGCTAATCTCAGGGAAGGCCCCTATCCTAAAAAAATTTTCTCGGTTAACAAAGATGGCCTGATCGCCATAAGGCATCTGGAAAAATCTTGATCTGAAATTGGCCAGTTTCTCTACGGAGGTAAATTGCCAGGATGATGCGTCAAGGGAGAATTCAAAAGCTCCGACTGATGTTCCGGGAATCAGCATAGTCCTGTGGACAATATCTTTCCAGTCATGCGGCAGGATTGTGTCAGCGTGCAGAAACAGAAAAACATCATTTGATGCGACGTTAGCCCCGAGGTTCATCTGAGCGGCCCTGCAGGGGCGGGTCGTAAACAGCCTTGCCTTGAGGTTAACCGCTATTTCAGTGGTGCCATCATGGCTGCCACCGTCAACCACAATCAGTTCGTAATCGGAAAGTGGTCCGAGGGCCGCAACGCAGGCCTCAAGATGGCGCGCCTCGTTAAGGGTCGGAATTATGACGCTTATATTCCTGGACATCAGGTTTTGGGTAACGATGAGGAAATAAAATCCTCATCCAGATATTTCAGATCGTCGGGTCTGTCAATGTCATGCAATCTTTTGAGTAAATGAAATCGCA
>CAITZA010000446.1 GCA_903896745.1 uncultured Desulfomonile sp.
AAACATGTCTTTTGGATTGTCATGTTCCTCTTTGTCATAATATATACATGGACTGTCGCTGGGGATAGTATGATTAGTGTATCATGGCCCGCTAACAGTTTCCTGTCGAGTGTGGATCAGCTTATACGGTTAATAAGGTTTATGATCTGATCAATAAAGAATAGGAAAGAACATGCAAAC
This sequence comes from uncultured Desulfomonile sp., assembly GCA_903896745.1. GTDB lineage: Bacteria > Desulfobacterota > Desulfomonilia > Desulfomonilales > Desulfomonilaceae > CAITZA01. Next base: position 181 of record CAITZA010000446.1, read on the forward strand.
CCTTCTAGTAATTGTAGGATCATTAGTTTTCTTATGTTTCTCTATGGCAAAGTTTTTGGCAACCAATCCGGGTGAAAAACGAATATTAAGAATACAGCGAACCTTTCAATTGAGAACAAGGTATTCTGTTGATGTACCCTCGTTTTTCCAAACCTTTGGGTTCATATGGTTCGTGTCAGGAATCTTGTTTCTTACTGGTATAGTTCATTATCCTGAAGGCAAATTAGGACTCGTATTTGATGTAATTCTTTTACTTGTACCCGTCTGGAGTTTTGGAATATACCTGGATAGCAAGAGCAAAGGCGGGGGAAAATAAGGAATGTTTCCGCCTATCTTAACTTTTACAACCACGAAAGTCTTCACCAGTCCCTTGACTATGCTACCCCTGCCCAGGTTTATTTTTCTTAGACCGACGCATTGGTTCACTGCCATTAATGAGTTTTTCGCTTACATTGGCGCACTTCCGAACAGCAATTCTCAATATGGAAAAAGGGAAGGAAATACTGGACAAAAGCGAGAGGGGAGATTACGCTAGGAGGATGTATGAAAATCTAAAGATCAACAAACTGATAGAGAAACAACGGCAAGTGAGCAGCCAGTTCACGGATGTGCGGAGAGGGGCAAACAAACGATACGAGGTGCGGGATGCAGGGATGAGCGCCTTTGCGGTGTTCCTGACGCAAACGCCATCGTTTCTAGCCCATCAACGGGACATGCAATTACGCAAGGGACAGAGCAATGCAGAGAGTCTGCTCGAATTGGACAAGCTGCCGAGCGATAATCAGATACGGAACTTGCTAGACGTGGTGGATCCACGCGAGACGGCCGAGATGTACCGGTATGGATATGAGGAACTGGAACGTGCCGGTATACTGGAAGGATATCGTTCGTATGCCAACCAATTGTTGATCGTGATGGATGGGACGGAATACTTCTCGTCGCAGAAGTTGCATTGCGAGGCCTGCAGCCAACAGGAACTGTCGAACGGGAAAACGCGCTACTTTCACAGTGTGCTGATCCCGGTGATCGCGCAACCTGGGAATGAACATGTGATCGTGTTGGAGCCAGAGTTTATTGTGCCGCAGGATGGACATGAAAAGCAGGATTGTGAGAACCAGGCGATCAAACGCTGGATCGAACGGCATGGTGAATACTATGGCAGACGGCGGGTGACCCTGCTAGGGGATGATCTGTACAGCCATGAACCCAACTGTCGCCTGCTGCGCAAGTACCATCTGCACTTCATCTTGGTGTGTAAGCCCGATTCGCACAAGGAATTGTATCAGACCGCCAACTTTTTGGCGGACAATGGCGTGTTGGGGACGAAAATCATCCGGCGCTGGACGGGCAAGCATGCCGAAATCGACACCTACCATTATGCCAACCAACTCCCCATCCGGGCGGGCACCGATGCGCTGCAGGTCAATTGGGTCGAACTGACCACCACCCGCGAAGATACCGGCCAAATCCTGTTCAAAAACGCCTGGATGACGGATTTTGTCATCAACGACACCAATGTGGAAGCCATTGTGCGCGATGGTCGTACCCGCTGGAAAATCGAAAACGAGAACAATAATGTCCTCAAAACCAAAGGCTATCACCTCGAACACAATTTCGGTCATGGCAGCCAGCATTTATCAGCCCTCTTGCTCTCTCTCAACTTGCTCGCATTCCTCTTTCATACCATCCTTGATCTGGTCGATGAGCGATATCGCGCCATTCGCCTCAAACTGCGCGTACGCCGCACCTTCTTTACTGACTTGGACGCCCTCTTACGCTACTTCATCTTTTCCTCCTGGCAAGCCGTCTTCGATTTTATGTACAAAGGCCTTCAACTAGATTCCGGATGAGCTCCTTCCCCTGCCCTTCCTCCTTTCTTCCTCGCTGCCTCGGCTGCTTTGCCATGCGGCTCCTTTTGGTTTCTCTACTCGCACATCCCCGTTGCTACTCCTACTCCCTCCCTCGCCTTCTCACCATGCTCATGCCTTTCTGACCCCCTCCCAGGCTCTTTCTTTGGATATTTCTATTGTCAAATTGAGAATTGCTGCATCAACGCTCTCAATTTCCACCGCGAAAGCCTTTTTGTCCGCGCGATTGCTGCTCCACACCAGGAAAGGCGTGCCCGTGATCGTGGCGCCATTGGGATCAAACTGGAAGCGTGCCCGGTAATGCGCCTCCTCGAAGGGGGCGTGGTTGTAGGCATCGTCAAAAGACACCCAGCCGGTGCTCATATCGGCATACAACAT
>CAITZA010000447.1 GCA_903896745.1 uncultured Desulfomonile sp.
CAAGAAAAAGCTTGGTTTGCTGTGTGTTCAAAAGAAACGTTTGAAGTCAGCAAAAAAGGCGGACTTCAAACAACAACCGAAAGGAGAAAATTAAAATGAACAATATCAAAATGAAAATTTCGCTCAAGTTTTTGATTTATATTCTCGGAGCCTGCATAACGATAAGCGTCTTTTTCCCTGAGGACGGCACAGTATATGGTCAGGCAATAGGCGACAACCCAAACAAGTGGAATGTTCCCGACATTAATAAAATAGGCTCCGGGTTAGAATCAGGCGACTGGAAAACAACATCGGATCTGACGGATTTTCCTCTCAGTCCTAAGCAGATACTGAAACATCTTCTGAAGGCCAATGAGGTTGCTAAGGAAACAGCGACATTCGGCCACCACCCGTTTGGCGCAGTGCTTGTGGCGCCGGATGGCGAGCGGATTCTGATGAAACAGGGAAACCTAAGTTCGGTAGCGCATGCCGAAACAGAACTCACTCGGCGGGCATTTGCGCAGTATAACCCCGATTATCTGTGGAAATGTACTCTGGTGACTACGTTCGAACCGTGCGCCATGTGCGCCGCAAACGTCTATTGGGCTAACATCGGAAACGTGGTCTATGGTGTTGAGGAAACCACTTTGAAAAAACTGACCGGGGCCAACAAGGAGAATCCCACGATGAACCTACCGTGTCGCACACTCTTCAAGGCGGGGCAAAAGCCCATCCGTGTGGTAGGCCCGGTTCCGGAACTTGAGGACGAACTCGTCGCCCCACACAAGGCCTTTTGGAAAAAAAACGAAGAGCCCGGATAATTATCAGTGAATTATGGAGCCAAGACTGCCTTATTTATTAATATGCTCTGCATCCACTCTAGGAGCCTGTCGGACTTAGCCAGACGCTTCCGAATTTGTCGAGGCTCTAATTGGCACAACATTCTGATATTACGATCTTTAACATTAATTATCCCTTGAGTTGCGCAACGGTTCTGGGGTATATTCTCCAACGGAATGGACGTTTATTTTAGGTGATATATACATGAAGGTAACATTCGTGAACCTTGATAGGGACACTCTCTACCTGTTGCCACCATCTATTCAGGAGTGGTTGCCGGAAAAACAATTGGCCCGTTTTGTTGTTGATATTGTAGAGAAATACTGTGAAATAGCCAAGAAAAGGGTCAGCTTGGTTGAATATCAGCCCTAGTTTAAAAATCTTGACGGGGGACTTCATCCCGAATCCGCAAAAAAACTATTTTCGGGAGCTTCTTAGCTGCCGATTTATCTTCTCTATATCATACCACTCCGAGTCATAGTCCTCGCCAATCCATTCAACAAGCTCATCGTACTCTGGGTCATTGGAGTCACTTAAAACATTGAGGATGTCAGCATATCCACACGTGCCTCCACAATCCTCAGGTGGACAAGAACGTTTTCCTTTCAGACAAACTGGATATTGTGCCTTTTCATCAATAGGTAAAATCTTTTCTATCAGAATCTGGTGTTCCCAGTTGTCTCCAAAATCATAGACATAGAAAAATTTATCTTTCTCTCTTAGGTTTAATTTATTTAACCGGTACTTCTTTTCATCCAACCCCACTTCTTGATTAGGGTCACCGTATGAGATTCCAAAGATGATGAATGCATGGAGGTGCGAGTCAGTCCAACCCATCACAATCTGAATGGTTTTGTGAAGAGCTTTTAGATTAATGTCACTTTTTACCTGAAACGTTCGCCATATTGGGGGTTTAATCTCTTTAAGAGTAATCCTCATTTGGTAGACGACAGGAGTAACTGTTTCTTTCTTTGGATTCTTAGCCATTGTTTTTTCTTCCAATATACAGAGAAAATACCTGTTTTACAAAGGTCAGTTTAGAAGAATATTCTGTCCTTGTGGTAGCATCATTCTCCGCAATCATCAACATTTCATACATTTATTAATCTTTAGACTCTTCCTGGAATGGCATCTTAGGCTTGCCAAAGTAATTCCATAACGCCGAGTCCAGTATATGTGATAGATTGCTGCCGCTGTCGTTGTCCCACCTCACGTTCCGCGCCCCAAAGAGTGAGAGAAGTGGTATTTTTTAAAAAGATGGCCTGTAAGTGCAAGATTGATAATAGTATGTCAGATTGG
>CAITZA010000448.1 GCA_903896745.1 uncultured Desulfomonile sp.
ACGGGCCTGATACATGAGTATAGATCGAGTTTTTGACGCAGTGTCACATTCAGGCTGCGAAAGCCGCCGCCCACAGGGGTGGTTAGCGGCCCTTTTATGACTACCCGGGCGCTGGTTATGGCCTGCAAGGTTTCCTCTGAAAGGCTATCACCCGTGTCAATAAAGCATTTCTCGCCTGCCTCCAGACGCCACCAGTATATTTGACGATCCGATCCATAGGCCTTTTTCACCGCAGCGTCAAACACCGGTTTTGCCGCTTTCCAGATGTCAGGACCAACACCGTCACCCTCAATAAAACCGATTATCGGATTGTCCGGAACCATGATGTCGTTTTCTTCGCCAGTTCCTATCCACTCTCCACCCTCCGGAGGCGGGCTTACCGATTTGTTTGCCATATAAACTCAAACTCCTTGTCTAGCGTCTTTGGGCAACAAAAGTCACCCAAGGGTCTGTTGCCCTAGCATACGTTATGTCATAGCCATTATCACCGAGCAAGACCCCAAGGGTATCCGCCTGTTCCCTGTTTATTCCTGAAACAACCCAGTATTGGTGAAGTTCCGCTTCCTTAAGGACTACGAGGTCTCTAAGGACTGAAAACGGGAGGTTAGCCATTACCATCTCCGCCGGTTTGTCCATATATATCCGCGCTTCGCCCTGATGGACTTCGACAATCGATTCAAAACCGTTAAGCCTTACGTTCTCCTGAGTTACTCTGAAGGCCAGACGGTTCTTGTCAACAGCGACAATTTTTTGCAGTCCAAGCGCAGCCCCGGCCAATGACAATATGCCCGTGCCGCTCCCAAGGTCCAGCGCCCTATAAACTTTTCCCCCGCCTATAAGGTCGCTTATGAACTCAACACACGTGGCGGAAGTCGGATGCAAACCTGATCCAAAAACTACGGATGGATCGAGCAACAAGGCGCCAGTCTGCTTTGTAGCGTTACCCGGGGACAAGAATTTCAATCCACCCAGCATTATCCCCTCTGCAGGTATAAGCTGCTGCCAATCACCATAAAGCACTTCGTGGCGACTACCCTTAGGTAAACCTGTTTTCCGCGCGCAAGACTCGACATAGGCATCTTGGGGCCCAGTAAAGAAAAGGTAGGCAAATTCATCCTCATTCCAGAGCCCTATAAATGAGTCTGGTGGACAGGGAAAATGCCGCTCGTCCGCCCCTGGGATTTCATAGATGTAAAGAAGCGTGTCCGGGCTTATCATGTCAAAAGTTTCTGCTCCACCTCAATGACGCATGGAATGTGGATACCCCTGCGTCAGACTTTGATCTCTTCGCCTATTCCCATCATTCCCGTGACGGATTCATCATCACCCATCATCGCGGTGTTGGTCCATACCAGACGAACTTGCGATCCATCCTTTCTCATAACCCCATACTCGGCGTTGACAGTCTTTCCAGGATATTTAATCACCTCTGACATGACCGTCTGAATATCCTTATCGGCAAATTCCTGTTCAGGTATAAGGGTCCCGATTAGCGGCTGGTTAATTATATCCTGATATGGGAATCCGAAGAATTTCTGGGCAAAATCGTTTATGAAGGTAATTTTACCTTTAGTATCGATGCATACGATCACACTTTTTACGAGATCGAGAATCTGGCGATAGCTCCTTCGAATGAGTTCGGCGCTCCTGAAAGCTTTTTCGGTTTCCTGCTGGGCCCTTTTCAGGTCAGTGATTTCGAAAAACGTTATGACCACTCCGTCAATCACGTTATCGATGGTTCTGTATGGAAGAATGCGCATGCTGTACCATCTGTCTTCCTTTGTCTGGACGTCATGCTGTTTTGGGACCAGGTCCTTGAGGACATCCCGGGCGTCACTCACCAGACTTTCGTAGCGAAGGTTTGAGACGAGGTGGGCCAGCGGACGACCAACATCGCTCTGTATGAGGTTTACGAATTTTGTTACAGCCGGGGTATATCTTTGTATGTTCAGGTTTGTATCAAGAAAGATGGTTCCTATCTGTGTGCTGGCAAGCAGGTTGTTGAGATCGCTGCTTGTTTTTGAAAGTTCATCTATCTTCTGTTGTAACTCTGTATTAACTGTGGTGAGTTCCTCGTTCACGGACTGGAGTTCTTCCTTGGATGTTTCGAGCTCCTCATTCGTGCTTTGGAGTTCTTCGTTGGATGATTGTAATTCCTCGTTAGTGGATTTTAGTTCCTCATTTGATGTTTCAAGTTCTTCGATGGTTGTCTGCAAATACTCTTTTGTGGATCTGAGTTCCTGTTC
>CAITZA010000449.1 GCA_903896745.1 uncultured Desulfomonile sp.
CAGCAGCAGAACAAACAAAATTATGGCGCTGAAAACCCGGCTAGTTTTGTCTTCAAAACGGTCTTTTCCCAAAAATACCAGATTTCGGAAAACACTTATACCAGGCTTTTTCTGAAGATCCTGTATTTCGAACGCACATGAGCTCCCATTGCGAGCTCCAGTTTATTAACTGCGTCATTATCTTCAAGATTCCAGCCCATCTCAAGATAGTCAATGCGATCATCATTTCTAAGCAATTGATTTAAATAATCAAAAATTATGACAGGCAAGCCCAGGTTCCTGAATTGTTTTTTTATACCGCCCATCAGCGCTCGTCCCCCACGAATGTATTTCCGTCTGAACAGATACTTGATAAGACCTCCGAGAGTTATTTTGCCATCAAGCTCTTTCAAAAGCGGATTGAAGTCAGGTAAAACCAGCGCAACCCCTACGGGTTCCCCCGAATAATATATGAAAAATATCATGTCAGTTTCCATGGCACGCTTGAGGTTCCTGCTCATTTCCGCGATTTCATTTTCGCTCATAGGCACAAAACCCCAATTTTCGCTCCAAGCGTCATGATAGATGTCAACCAGGAGTCTGATATCAGCATAATAATTTTTTTTTGAAAGTGGACGGATAGTTACCTGGGTCTTTCTTCGGACTCTCGATGCAAGGCGCTGAATTTTCTCAGTCAGGGGATCTGTCTTGTTCAGGCGCAATGATAGCAGGTCTTTTTCCTTGGAGTATCCATTGGCCTCCACAAGCCTTAAATAATATGGAAAGTTCCACGGCATCATTAGTGCTGGCAAATTCTCAAAGCCCTCTATCAGCATACCAATTTCATAGTTTGTTGAAGGATTCAAAGGTCCTCTAATGAATTCCATTCCGCGGCATTTGTTCCATTTTTCAGCAGCTTGGAACAAGCCACTGGCGGCCTCAACATCATCAAGACAGTCAAAGAATCCCCATATTCCCATTTTTTCTTTATGGTGGGTATTGTAACGATTATCGATTATGGCGGCGATCCTGCCAACTGCACGACCGTTTCTCAAGGCCAGATACAGCGACTGATCCGAAAATTCCCAGAAGGGGTGACGTTTAGGATCAATAAGCTTTGCAAAATCCATTTTTAATGGGGGGACATAATTACTGTCCGACGGAAAAATGGTCCATGGCAAATCAATAAAATGTTTTCGAAGGCGCTTGTTCGTGACCTCTACAATCTCAATTCCCGCCATGATATCTCCTACCTCCGGTCCATGTTTAACTCATTGGCGTAGATCACTAAGTGCAACATCCCAAGACTAACATGATTAAACTCTACTTTTGGCAAAGTTATGAGAAAGTCTTACACAGTCTAGTTTTGGAAGCAAGCATCAAATTGGCCCAGAGTTCTGCTCCACATGTGTAACCTATATTCTTGACAGTGAGTCAGCAGAAAAATATACTGACGTGAATTTCAAGCAATCATTAACGTAATGTCAGAAGGTTAATTGTCGCTTGGCGTTATGATCTTGCAAGCCATCAATCCTGTCACCTTTCACGTGCTCGGGTGTTAGGGACGCCCGGGATCAAAAATCATGACCTGGATCGTATTCAGAAGTCCTTGTAGTTCCAAATGAAAAGACTGCACGATACATTCTGCATGTTCAGCCCAGCTACAGAAAGATTTGCATATCGTTTGCCAGTTGTGTTTCTCATGTTGGCGTGCGCAGGATGCGGCGACCTGTCTACCTTAAAGCATCCTCAGAAAGAAATGCTCATTTACTGTGGCATCACGATGATCCAGCCGGTTCGGGAAATAGCGCAAAATTTTGAGAAGCAAAACAAGTGCATTGTTAAAATAATAAAAGGTGGATCAGGGGACTTGTTGAAGGCAATAGAGCGCAGCCAAAAAGGGGATCTGTATTTGCCGGGAGAAGCTTCATACATGGATGCCTGTATTTCCGACGGAGTATGCCGTTCATCAGTTTGTGTGGGCTATAACCGATCCGTGATGGTTGTCCGAAAAGGTAACCCCCTCAATATACCATCAGAACTGAAATCCATGACTAACCGGTCTTACAGGGTGGTTATTGGTGATCCCGACACCGGCAGCATCGGAAAGGAAGCAAAGTCGGTTCTTGAAAAAGCCGATCTGTTCAATGAAGTAATAGCCAATAACCCGGTTTTTACTACTGACTCCAAAGATATCTCCAAAGCAATACAAAATGGCCATGCCGACCTAGGCATTAATTGGTATGCAACCACTCAGTGGCCAGAAAACGCTCCGCACATTGATGCGCTTCCAATTCCAGAACATTATGCCCCCAAAACGCCACTGCTCTTGGGATTGTTGGGTTGTTCGGGAGATTTAAATCTGGCGAAAGAATTTATGAAAAATGCTATTTCTCCCGAAGGCAAGGAAATATTTAACAAATTCGGATTTGAACCATCGTTTTAATATCGGGGATTGCGTTCCGAAGTGATTGAAAACCGGCAAAAACCTACGAATGTTCTACTATATCTGGGACTCCTGATATCAGTATTTGTACTGGGCATGTTGCTGCTCGTCGGGTTAAGGCTTGCCTTTGAAAGCGTCAATGATCGGCTATCCAGTCTGGCTTCCAACGAAAAGGTCAGACAGGCCATCGGAAACCACATTGCTACCGAAATTAACGAAATGGAGTCAACCTACTTCCAGCTTGCCCCTGTTTCAGGATTATACGAACTCAACATCAACGTCAATCAGCTACATCAGCATCTGACAAGTATTAGAAGAGATATTGAAATACTTGAACAAGGCGGGGTTTTTGAATCCAAAACATTGCTAAATACCCCTCAACTGGACAGCCTGACCACGCAACTAACATACAAACCCGATCCAGGCGAGCGTTATATTCTTGCAGCCATTGAATTAAAACCACAACTGCCGGAATTGGAAAAAAGAATTGATGGTCTGGTCACACTCCTCGAAGAACGGACTCGTTTGAGAAGGGAAAATGACTCAGAGGGCTATTTCAGGCAAATCAAAATGATTCAGACACATTTGAGAAGGACCATTCCGCTTTTCCAGAGGCTCAGGGAAACTGCAAACAACCTTCTATACGAAAGCGGCAGGCGCCTCGAAAAACTCGAACTTGTCATAAACTCAAAGAAAAGGGAATACCGGATTATTGAAGGGGCGTTGTATATAGCTCTAATCATACTCGCCAGTGTATTGGGAGCGCTAATTGCTTACAAAATTAGAGACATAGTAAGGAAAGAACAAGCTTCTGATGAAGAATTGAGAAATGCGGGCAAGTTCCTGAATACTATTATGGAATCTATAACTCATCCCTTTTGCGTGATAGATCTGAAAACTTTTAGTATCGAAATTTCTAATCCAGCAGCGAAAGCTGAAGCGCTCGACCCAAGTAAAACAAAATGTCATGAATATTTTTTTAACAGGGACAAACCATGCGATCCCAACGAGTGTGGATGTGTTCTCGATGAAGTGAAGCGAACAGGAAAGGCCGTGAGTTTTGTGGAAACTCGCAGCCACGGCAATGACACGAAATTTATAGAACACCGGGCCTATCCTGTTTTTGATAACGATGGCCAGATTGTGAAGTTGATAGAGTACTGGACAGATGTTTCAGACCTCAAGAAAATGGAACAGGAAAGAATGATGCTAGCTGCTGCAGTAGAACAGTCAGCCGAAAGCATAGTCATTGCCTCCAGGTCCGGAAACATACACTATGTGAATCCGGCTTTCGAAAGCAGTTCAGGTTACGAAAAGCATGAGGCTAGAGGTAGAAATTTTCTTGGAATTACCAGCAATGACACTGACAATGGGTTCTACCGACAAATTTGGGAGACTGTCATTCAGGGCATTTCATGGAAGGGGAGGCTGACAAGCAAGAAAAAGGATGGAACACTTTATGAGGAGTCTGCTGTCATTTCTCCTATTCTGGATGAGAACGGCCTGATTACGAACTTCGTAGCTGTGAAACGTGATGTAACTGCCGAGGTTGAGCTGGAAAAGCAGATTCGACATGCTCAAAAGATGGAGGCTGTTGGGACGCTGGCTGGGGGGATTGCCCATGATTTTAACAACCTTCTCCAAATCATATTGAGTTACTCTGACATGCTCCTTGCTGATGACAGCAGGGCTGCTTCAGAGGTAAGAAAACTGGCGGCCATCCGGCATGCCGCCTCCAATGGGGCTGAGCTAGTCAAACAACTTCTGGCGTTCGGTCGTAAAAGCCCTGTCGTCCTTAAGCCTGTTGATCTCAACGCAGAGGTTCAACGAATAGCTGATTTGCTTTTCCGCACCATACCCAAAATGATAGAGATCAAGCTGAATCTTCACAGCGGCTTGCACATAGTTGAAGTCGATTCAGCGCACTTTGAACAGGTGATACTGAATCTGGCAACCAATGCCAGAGACGCTATGCCTGAAGGGGGTATGCTGCTACTCGAAACACGAAACGTAATCGTGGATGACAAGTTCTGCGATAAACATCCGGAATTGAAACCCGGTAAATACGTTTTACTTACCGTTTCGGATAGCGGTTCCGGAATGGAAAAGCATGTAGTCTCTCGAATTTTTGAGCCTTTCTTCTCGACGAAGGAATCCGGGAAAGGAACGGGCTTGGGATTATCAACGGCATTTGGCATTGTTCACGCGCACAAAGGGCATATTGTTTGTGAGAGCCAAATCGGATTCGGAACCTCCTTCAGCATTTATCTCCCCGCTTCCCAAACCCTTCCGGAAACTGACCAAACAGTGGTCATTACAACTTCTTTTCTGGGAAGTGAAACCATCCTTGTTGTAGAGGATGACCACCAGATGCAGGAACTGTTGGTCGAGCTTCTGGAATCAGTGGGATATGAAATAATTACGGCAAGGAACGGCGTAGAGGCCCTGGAAGTGTATCGTAATAAGAGGGATGATATCTCCCTGATAATTCTTGATCTTATAATGCCCCAAATGGGGGGCAAACAATGTCTGGAGGCGCTGATGAAGCTGAATCCGCATGTCAGGGTTATCGTCGCAAGCGGATATTCGGATGACGGTCCTATATCTGAGGTACTTGAGATGGGGGCCAGAGCTTTTATAAACAAACCATTTGATGGCAGGCAAATGCTAAAAATTATCAGGGAAGTCTTGGACGAAGTCTGACATCGAGTAACGCACCGATAAAAATGTCTTGGCTCAAAGGTCTATCCTGAGATTGAGATATTAATCCCTTTACAGTTTCAATCCTTGTTTCTCAGGCTGATAAAGTTTAAGGCCTTCATGGTCATGACTACTTCTCCATCTTGGTTCAAGGCCTCAACATAAGAGTGAACGATTCCTCTGTCAGGCTTCGATCTGGAACGATTTGTTTTGGAGACGGTTACTTTCAACGAGATTGAATTCCCGGGACGAACGGGCTTCAGCCAACGCAGTTCATCAACGCCCGGGGACCCGAGACTGGCGTTGTGTGTCAGGTAATGATCTACAAACAGTCGCATCATCAGGCTTGCGGAATGCCATCCACTGGCTATCAGCCCTCCATAGATCGATTTCCCGGCAGCCTTCGGGTCGGTGTGAAAAGGCTGCGGATCGAAACGTTCAGCGAATGACAGCATCTCTGACTCTAGCACTTCAATGTGACCGAATTCGTGAACATCACCTTCGACGTAGTCTTCAAAATACCTTTGGTCAATTGGAGTAGAGAATTTTGTCCGGATCATCCATGTACCTCTGTATTGCGCAAAAGATCACGATATTGAACATCAGCTTGTTTAAATTCTATATTGCCATCCTACTATATAATGTCCCATGGGAACAGATAAAATTTCGATAAGTTCCCATGGATGAATTATGCTATTTTTGCTTGCGAAAAGTTTTAAAAAAATAGATGATAAAGTGTGTTAAGTCGTACGATCGGAACTTTGATCAAGGCTACTTGGCAATGTACGTAAAAAAATCAAACATTCATGAAATAATAAAGGTTACAGCCTGTAACGGTTAGTTAAGGAAATTACTATTTATTGCTCCTTGACAGGCATGATGACTCAACCCGGTATCAACTCCCAAAAGGTATTGCATGAGACTAAGCAAACTCCCAATAGGGGAAATATTTTCAAACAGGAGGCTATCTTGAAAACAAAGCTTAGACTGGTGGGGTTATTGGGTTTTTTTGTGGTTTTCTCATCTGTATTCTTTTTCAATCTGTCCATGTCAGACGCCAAGACTGTGGAACTGAACTATTCCATATTCTTTCCTGCTACCCACGGACACACTTTATTGGCGACTGAGTGGGCAAAAGAAGTTGAGAAGAGAACTAATGGAGCGGTCAAGATAAACATGTTTCCCGGAGCTACACTCACTCCTGCCGATCAGACATACGACGGTGTCGTTAAGGGAATAGCGGACATTGGAATGTCGGTGTTGAGTTACACAAAGGGAAGATTTGCATTGACCGAGGTGATTGACCTGCCGCTAGGCTACAAGACCGGCTTGCAAGCGACCAGACTTACCAACGCATATTATAAAAAGTTTCAGCCTGCTGAATTGTCTGATGTCAAAATTATGTATCTGCACGGGCATGGACCGGGAATCTTTCATACAAAAAAACCCGCCAAGGTAATGGATGATTTGAAAGGTATGAAAATAAGATGTTCCGGCACCAGCGCCAGGGTTGTCACCGCTCTAGGCGCTACCCCTGTGGCTATGCCCCAGAATGAGGCATACGATGCTTTGCAGAAGGGTGTTGTTGACGGACTGGTTTCCCCCATCGAAACGCTTAAAGGATGGAAATTTGCCGAGGTAATAAAGTCTACGACCGAAAACTTTGGTTCGGCTTATACTCTTGGTTTTTTTGTGGCTATGAATAAAAAGAAGTGGGACTCTCTTCCAAAAGAAACTCAGGAAATTATTGAAAAAATCAATGAGGAATGGATAGACAAGACAGGTAAGGCATGGGACGATTTCGACAAGATAGGTAAGGAATTTACCTTGGCCCAAGGCAATCAGGTAATAGAGCTATCCAAGGAAGAGGATGAAAAATGGGCCAAGGCGGTCAAACCCGTCTTGGACGATTATGTAAGCGCTGTTAAACAGAAAGGCCTTCCCGGAGAAGAAGCTCTGGGTTTCTGTCTGGGGTGGTTGAAAAATAACCCCTGATAAATTTATGTTTTTTTGTGACGATATGAGAGTTCGTTTAGATTGTTCTGTGTCATAGAGTGAGGTGTTAAACTGTGAAGCTCATCCTGGCCTGCTCCCGAACTTTGTCCAGATTCATGTATTCCATTGCTGGTGTGGCATTGGCCGCAACCATGTTTCTGACCGTTGCTGATGTCATACTTAGGTCATTTAAGCGACCGATTCTGGGCACTTATGAGTTAGTTGGGCTGCTTGGGGCAATAGTGGTAGGATTTGCCATTCCTCAAACCTCTCGCATAAATGGACACGTAGTAATGGACTTTTTCCCTTCAGCGTTATCTGGTGGGGGCAGGCGTTTTCTTCGAGTCATTTCCAGGTTACTCGGGATTTCGATTTTTTTTATAATAGCGGTTAATTTGTGGATAATGGGAGGTGATTTTCGTTCATCGGGCGAGGTCACACCGACTCTGCAACTACCTCTTTTCCCAGTGGCCTGGGGACTTTCCTGCTGCTGTTTCATTCAGTGTCTGATTCTGTTTGTTGATATACTAACTATCTGGAAGCCTGAAACATGAGCGTCGCAACGATTAGTCTACTTGTGATTTTGCTGTTGTTCGCCCTGTTTTTTATGGGGCTGGAAATTGGTTTTGCAATGGCTTTGGCAGGATTTATTGGTTTTGCAGCCATCGTGAATGTGGATGCGGCGTTTAGTCTTGTTGCCAAAGATGTTTTTAGCGTGTTTTCTTCTTACGGTTTTACTGTCATTCCAATGTTTGTCCTGATGGGTCAATTAGGGGCGAGCGGTGGAATAGCCCGTAGTCTGTACGATTCCGCATACAAATTCCTGGGGCACATACCGGGAGGTTTGGCAGTCGGAACCGTTATTGCAGCGACAGCTTTCAAGGCCATTTGTGGATCATCGCCCGCCACAGCGGCTACTTTTGCAACCATAGCGGTTCCGGAAATGGACCGCTATGGATATGACAGGAGCCTTTCGTGCGGAACGGTAGCGACAGTAGGCACTTTGGGCATACTTATTCCGCCAAGTGTGGTGTTGATAGTCTACGGAATCCTTACCGAGACATCTATCGGCAAGCTCTTTCTGGCGGGTATAGTTCCAGGTCTGATGATTGCCTTCTCTTTTGCGCTTACTCTGGTGGGTTGGAGTATTATTGATCCGAAATTAGCCCCGAGAGGGCAGAAATCAACCTGGGCCGAGCGGTTTAGCTCATTGCCTTCAGTACTGCTGGTTGGATTTGTCTTTCTGCTGGTAGTCGGTGGGCTAATGGTTGGTTTTTTTACTCCAACCGAGGCCGGAAGCGTAGGCACAATGGCCGTCTTGATTCTGACAGCCGCCAAAAAAGATATGGATTTGAAAAAATTCGTAAAATCCATTATGGAAACTTTGCGGATTGCATGCATGGTTTTGATGTTGATAGCCGGGGCCACAATTCTGGGGCACTTTTTTGCAGTTACTCGCACGCCTTTTTTGGTTGCTAGCTGGATGGAAAGTCTTCAGCTCGATCGCAACATAATCATGTTGATCATAGTGGCTGTTTATCTTGTTGGTGGATCCTTTATCGAGGACCTTGCATTTCTGATTCTGGCCACACCCATTTTCCTGCCGGTTGTCCTTAAACTGGGATACGACCCGATATGGTTTGGAGTAATTGTATCTGTTGTTACGATGATTGGCATTATACTTCCACCGGTCGCCATCAATGCTTTTGTGGTTTCAGGGGTTACAAAGGAACCCGTAAATGTTGTTTACAGAGGGGTTTACCCTTTCCTGATAGGGATGGTGATCTGCCTCTTGATACTCCTCCTGTTTCCGGAAATATCCCTGTGGCTTCCAAAAACTTTTATGAAATAGTTGCGATTACTCATCTAATGATGCCTACAAATATTGGATGTCACAAAATATGAACTGCTCAATTCCGTTCTGGAACCCGTACTTGGAAACACTTTCAATTGAACAGTTGAAAGTTCTTCAGCTAAAAAAGTTTCGAAGAATCATGGAATGGGCTTACGAGCGCTCCAGGTTTCATCGAGGACTGTACGATTCTGCTGGAATAAAACCCTCTGACATTAGAACTCTGGAGGATATTCGGCGGGTTCCCAAAATTGAGAAGTCCATGATGAGAGATGTGCAGCGTAAGGCGCCTTTTCCTTATGGAGATAGTCTTTGCGTTCCACTGGAGGAGGTGACGGAATTTAGACAAACCAGTGGAACTACGGGGCAGCCGGTCTATCAACCGGATACATGGCAGGATTGGGAATGGTGGTCTGAGTGCTGGGCTACCCTACTTTGGGCTCAGGGCTACCGACCCATTGACAGGGTTTTCATACCCTTTGGGTATAATGTTTTTGTTGCTTTCTGGGCCGCGCATTACGCAAGCGAAAAAATCGGATGTGAAACGGTTCCTGGAGGTATACTGGACACCGAGGCCAGAATACTCAAAATGAAGGAAATTGCCGCGACCTCTCTGATGGCCACCCCTACCTATGTTTTGGGAATGGCGGATGTAGCAATTAACAAGTTGGGAATTGATCCCAAAACCAATCTGTCAATAAGCAAAATTACCTGCGCGGGCGAACCGGGAGCGCTCATAGCCTCGACTAAAACGCGAATCCAGGAAGCATGGGGCGCCAAAGTATTTGACCACAGTGGCGCAACTGAAATTGGGGCCTGGGGATTTGAATGCGCTTCCCAGTCCGGTGGACTCCACATAAATGAAGCAATGTTTTTGGCCGAAGTTGAGGATATAGACACCGGAGAGCCTATTACTGCGCCAGGAAAGCAAGGCAAGCTCGTTATCACCGCGCTCGATAGAATAGCTCAGCCATGTATTCGCTTTGATTCCAAAGATATTGTGGAATTTGCGGATTATTCGTGTGATTGTGGTCGAACGTACCGCCTCTTGAAGGGCGGCGTTATAGGAAGAGCCGATGATATCACCAAGGTTAAGGGCGTGCTGTTGGCCCCGTCAGCGATAGAGGATGTTGTCAGATCCATACCTGAACTCGGAAACGAATACGAAGTAATAGTTGAAAAAAGAGGTGATATAGACCACATATCACTGAAAGCCGAAGCTCTGGTTACCTCACCGTCAGCATTGAAGGATGTCGAAGCCCGGCTCCGGACCGAACTAAGACTGAAAACCAATCTCGGATACGACATAAAACTGTTTGAAGAAGGAACCTTGCCGAGGTATCAAATCAAGGCCAAGAGGTTCAAGGACCTCCGACAAAAAAAATAGGAAACAGGGATCATCACTATGGACCTCAGGTATCTTTCCGATAAAATCCAGGAACTTGACCAACTGGCTCAAGAACTTCTGCAAAGCTCAGAGTCGTTCCCTGCTATCAACAGAAACTGCAAAAGAATCCTGGCTTCTGTGAAAATGCTAAAGATAAATACTGAAGGGTTTGAGTTCGACCAAAAAGGATAAATAACAATCATCGGCATTCAGGAATGTAATTCCAGACGGGTTTCGGAGTAGTTCTCGGGACCCTGGGACCAGCAGCCTGCACTCTTTTATTTACCCCCATATTTTCAACATAAGTCATCCTCGCCAAACTGGAATCCCAGACTTTAAAACCAGGCGCTGAAGTTGTTAAACATGCTATAATGAATACGGGCGCCTAACTTGCCAAAACAATGAGGCGATCTTTCAAGACACGGATTGTCTGGAAATTGAGGATGCTTACCCATGAGAAAGCCCATATATCTTGACTACAACGCTACTACGCCACTCGATCCGGAAGTTATCTCCGCCATGAAACAGTTTGTGGAAGATGAATTCGGAAACCCGTCAAGTTCACATCTTTTTGGTATTGAACCCAAACGAGCGGTAGCAAACGCCAGACGTCAAGTTGCCTCCCTGATAGGCTGCAGGGAAAATGAAGTGATTTTTACAAGCGGCGGAACTGAATCCAACAATTACGCCATATTCGGAGTCACTGGCTTCAAGGATCTGTTGGGGAAAAAAATTATTACAAGCGCCATAGAGCATCCGGCAATTTTAGAGCCCTTAAAATATCTGGAGACCATGGGGGTTTCAGTGACCTATGTTCCCGTGGACGAATACGGATGCGTTAGCGCTGAGAGTGTCAAATCCGAGATAGATGATAAAACTGTCCTCATCACCGTAATGCATTCAAACAATGAAGTTGGATCTATCCAGCCGATAAATGAAGTGTCCGGCCTGGCTAGAAGTCATAACATTCTGTTTCATACGGACGCGTCACAATCTCTGGGCAAAACCCCTTGCGATGTTAAAGGGCTAGGCGTTGATATGCTTACGATAGCGGGCCATAAACTTTATGCTCCCAAAGGGGTGGGAGCGTTATATGTCAGGGAGGGTATTTCCTTGAATAGAGTCCTGTATGGAGCAGGTCAGGAAATGGGGATGCGGCCAGGCACCGAAAATGTAACGGGGATAGTAGGGTTGGGGAAAGCCTGCGAGATAGCCGAACGTGATCTGAGGCAAAACATGATCACCATGAAAATGTTGCGTGATCGTCTAAGAAAAGGTCTGAGCGATCAGCTTGACGATATCAGATTTAACGGCCATTTGGACCAATGTTTACCAAACACGCTCAGCGTATCTTTTGGGGGGATAGAAGCCAACCGCATACTGGAAGAAATTGGCCTCGATATTGCGGCATCAGCCGGGGCGGCATGCCATTCGGATCATATAAAGGTTTCCCATGTTCTTGAGGCTATGAGGGCGCCCATTGAATACGCCAAAGGGACTATAAGGTTTAGCTTGGGCAGATATACTAATGAAGATGAAATCGATCAGGCAATCAGAATCGTTTCAAAGGCCATAAAACTTTTGGGGTCTTTGAAATAGGAAACAGATACTATTGGATTGGCGGCATTATCGGAATGTAGCGCATCAAAAGTTGATTCGGCTTAATCTGGGATGTAATCAAATAACATCGTGAAAAAATCCTGTTTGAGATTTATTGTAACTGCGGCGACTCTACTAATGGGCCTCCTGTTGTTCGGCCTGTTTGTGGTGATTTACAAGTGTCCGGATTATACGAGAGTTCTCGATGACAAACGAAATCTTTCCAATCAGGTCATGCTTGATCGTCACGGGAGAGTGATACGTATTGCGCCTGATGAGCACGGGGAATATATGATCTGGTTGCGTCACGACCAAATACCCCAACTCATGAAAAATGCGGTGATAGCTGCAGAAGACAAACGCTTCTACAGACATTTCGGGTTTGATCCTATCGCCACTTCACGCGCGATATATAACAACTATGCATCGGGAAAAATAGTTTCCGGGGCTTCGACCATAAGCCAGCAGGTTGTCAGGATGGTCACGCCTCGTCCCAGAACCCTCCGTTCAAAATTCATCGAGTTTTTTGCCGCTCTGAAACTGGAATGGCAACTATCAAAAGAGGAAATTCTGGAACTCAATCTCAACCTGGCTCCTATGGGAGGCTATCTAAAGGGAGTGGGAATAGCTTCACTGGTATATTTTGATAAAAATTTACGGATGTTAAGTTTGTCCGAAGCCGCTTCGCTTGCGGCTCTTCCCCGATCTCCATCAAGGTTTGATCCATCCAGGCCGCAAGGTCATGCCCTTTTGATGAAGGAGAAGGATAGGATCATAGACCGAATGCTCTCATCCGGTTTCATTTCTTATGAAGAAGCAAACACAAACAAGAGGAAAACTGTCACATTCCGCAAGAGAAATCTTCCACGGGAAGCTTCCCATTTTACCGCCCTGGCCCTGAAAAGAATAAGGTCGAACAAGCAAATCGTAACAACGACACTCGACATCGGGATTCAAAAAAATCTCGAACAGATTCTTCTATCACACAGATCAAGACTGAATGGAAGAGGCATAAAACAAGCTGCGGCTATAATAGTTTCAGTTAGAGATCTTGAGGTGTTGGCGTTGGCGGGAAGCATAAGGTATGGCCCGATACACGGAGGATATAATAATGGCGCCATTGCCCCGAGATCTGCAGGATCAACCTTGAAACCATTCCTGTATGCTACTGCTTTGGGGAAAGGTTTTTCAGGTACTTCCGTGATTCCCGATACTGCTCGCAATTACAGGACACCCCTAGGAGATTACACACCGTTAAACGCCAATCGTACGGAGTACGGGCCTGTCACCATGTCAGAAGCTTTGGGTTCTTCACTGAACCTCGCCGCCGTGAAAACCATCGAAAAGGTGGGGTTGTCGGATTTTTACAATTTCCTTGAACGAATCAATCTTGTTGATGGTCGATCCAAACATTTTCAACATTATGGCTACGGACTTGCCATTGGAAATCTGGAGACAAGCCTGTTTAATTTGACTCAAGCATATGGATGCCTTGCCAGGCAAGGAAAGTTTGGCAAATTGAGATTGCTCCTGGATGAGCCAATGAACATGGTCAGGGTTCTTGATCCTCAGCTCGTAACCGGGATTACCGAAATTCTGGCTGATCATAACTCTCGAATTCCGGCATTCGGCAATCCACATTATTTTGATTTTGGTTTTCCCGTGGCGCTCAAGACAGGGACTAGCGATGGTCACAGGGACGCCTGGGTTATTGCCTACAACCAGGGCCATGTTATAGGAATATGGGCCGGAAATTTTGACGGTAAACCATCATTAGGCGCATCAGGAGCGGAAGCTTGCGGTCCTATTCTGAAAGACATCATTTCTGGCCTCGGTGGTTCAGATTCGGTCAACCGATCTCCTGCAGATCACGGGCCGTATGTTCGGGGCAATTCTGATGAGGACTCAGTTTACACTTATCTCGGGGCGGAGTATGCGAAGTGGGTTTACAAAAGGGAGATGCAGTTCGGTCTGAACAGGTTCAGGCTAAAAAACCCGTTCGTAATTGACGACGGCTCACATGACCTTGAAGGCTCGGTAGGCATGAAAGTCCCATCGAAGATTCAGGACGGCCAAAGGTCTCGAATCTCGATAATTAGTCCGCATGACAAAGACAGTTTTTCGAAGCCGTTAGACAGGACTCTAATAATCCCACTGAAGGCGGCGCCATTAGAGGTGTTACCCTACGTTGTGTGGATCATTGATGGAGTGGAGGTTGCGCGAACCGGCGCCCCTTATGAGTTCATGTGGAGGGCGGATGGCGGAGCGCATTCCATTCTGGCTGTTACACCAGACCACGAAGCCGCAAAAATTGAAATCAGGGTGGAATGATGATAGTCTTGAGGTTAAACATTGAATTGTAAGAATGGACAGGCCTTGTCATGAATTATGTTGATTACTTGAGAGCTTTGACCTTCAGATTCATAAAGCCTCAGGTTAAGATGCCGGTTAATGAGGATTTTTTTGAGAAGCGGCTGGAATATATACTAGCGCATGGGCAAAACGGATTTCCGGAAAAGTTTGGGATGTTTCTGGAAATGATCAATACGGTCATTCCGGAGCGTGAGTTGGAGCTGAAGCGTTCTTTTCTTGCATTAAAAGACACGCCGCGGATGTCGACTCTGGCCATTGCCGCTCTAATAAATCAAGCAGTGGCCAAAATGCCGGAAGGAAATATTTTTGTTAATGTGGGTGTCTGGCATGGTTTTTCTTTTCTGGCGGGGTTAATTAACAATCATCACAAAATCTGCGTGGGTGTGGATAATTTTTCCGAGTTTGGTGGGCCCAAAAATCATTTCCTGAAGCGTTTTGAAGTGCTGGGAAGCCCAAACCATTTTTTCTATGATATGGATTACCGGCATTATTTCAAGGAGATACATAAAGATCCCATTGGTTTTTATTTTTACGATGGTAATCACAGCTATGAAAATCAACTTGAGGGACTGCGTGTTGCCGAAGCATTTTATACCCGGGACTGCATAATTCTTGTGGATGACACAAACTGGGAAGAACCTTATGAGGCAACAATGGATTTCATTAAATCAAGCGGACGCTCCTACATGACTCTCCTGGATGTCAAGACGAAGCATAATTGCCACCCTACCTTTTGGAATGGCGTTTTGGTAATTCAGGTGACAGACGGTAGGTCCCGCAAATTACAAAATATCCATGGCTAAAGGCCTATTTTCTTTTTCTGCCGGTAACGGGTTTAACAAAGAGTATCAATAAACTAGCCACGAAGCTGAACAGGCTGAGATAATAAAAAACCAGCCTGTAATCCTGGGTCATGTCTAAAACAAATCCGCTCAGCGCTGGCCCCAACGGTCCTGAAAAGAAACCGTATGCGGTAAA
Organism: uncultured Desulfomonile sp.; assembly: GCA_903896745.1. Taxonomy (GTDB): domain Bacteria; phylum Desulfobacterota; class Desulfomonilia; order Desulfomonilales; family Desulfomonilaceae; genus CAITZA01. The sequence continues at coordinate 15,310 of CAITZA010000449.1, forward strand.
AACAATTCCAAAAACCGATCCAAAGTTCTGAATTCCAAAACAATCCGTAACCAGCGGGGCTGATACGGTAAAAAGAGTGCCAAAAGCAAAGCCTATGAAGGCGGCGCAAACCGACATCCACAACAGGCTGTCTGAATGTGCGAGTCCTACATAAGCTAAACTCGACATTAAAAAACATATACTCATGGTGACATTTCTTCCAAGGTGGTCCGAGACGACCCCACTTAATAGTCTCATCACTCCACTGGCGAAATTAAAAGCCATGAGGATAACTACGGCCGATTCGATGCTGTAAGATTTTGAGATGCCATAAGATGTGGAAAGAGGCACCATGGATATTCCCGCTGCGCCCTGAAGCGCCCAGCTCAACCACAGTAACCGGAAACTTCTGGTCGATATGATTTCCATCAGCCCCAAAGGTTTGTCGAAATGAATGAGATTGGCGCTTGGGCAAGATGATCCGGAGGACGTAAGGCTTGTTTGATTTACAGGAGGAGTTCCTGTGAGTCGTGATGAAAGTATGCCGGAAACCAGGGCGACGGCGCCTACTAAGCAGATCATGGATGAATAACCGATCGTATCGATAAGCAGTACAAAAACAGGGGACATCAAAGCGGCGGATAGGCCGAATGTGACGTTTACAGCCCCTGAAACCAGACCTCTCTTTTCAGGATACCAGCGTTGGACGCATGTCAGGGATGGGGTGTAAATCAAACAGGACGACGCTCCCGCAATAAAAGCGAATGCGTAGATCATGTACAAATTTGACGCAAAACTCAGGAAAAGAACATTAAGCGCAGTAATTACAGCCCCAACAGTTATGGTTTGTCGTATTCCTACTCTTTCCTGCCACTTTCCAACGAAAAACATGAATATTCC
>CAITZA010000450.1 GCA_903896745.1 uncultured Desulfomonile sp.
AGTTGCTGAAGCTCGGTGACCTTTTCTTTTCGACTATTTTCGAGGCTTACCTTTTTGGTATTGAGCAGCGATATTTCAGATAGCAACAGACCTTCGAAACGTCTGGATACCTCATTGAGTTGTTCGATCGCAGCCCTGTAGTCGCGGCTTTCCAAAGTAAATAGTTCTGAGCTCTGCAGTCTTCTCTGCTCAGCCTGCATCAACTGGACGGCCGCCACGTTGATCACAGTGTTGTCAGCGCCTTTTTGAAACCCGGGCGCAAGTTGGCCCGATGGCACAATCCCCTGGGCCATTAGCGACATCATTGTCTTGAACTGATTGTAATTGATGTCCACATCAACAAGTGTGTCATCCAACTGTTTAATAACATTTATTAGTTCAGTCTTTTGCTTGTCGGGCAAAATTACATTCCATTTTTTCTTGAATTCCGTAAGTTCCCTGTCCGCTTTTTCATACATTTCCCTGGAGGCTTCTACCTGTTCCGTAAAAAAGACTTCCGCTCCCGGCACCGAATAAACCTGCATGTGGTAGGGAATGTAAAGGTCCAGTAATGTAGACAGAATCTTCGTCGCCATAACATTGTCATCATACTTGAATGACAAATCCAGCACCTTGGATTTTGCGGCAGGCGAAACCTTGAAAACGTTCAGGAGACTTTGAGCGGTTTTCAGGATGGCATCCTTTCTGACATCCTCAGCTGTAGGTTTCTTTTGTTCAGCCGATCTGAAAACCAAAGACATATAATTCTTTATTTCTTTTTTAAAAGCGCTCCAAACCCCTTGTTGCTGTTCAGAAAGAAGGTCCGGCGCCAGTTTCTCAACCGTCTTAACCCATAGATCCAGACTATTGAGAATTTCCATCTCGGTGTTCATATCTATTTCGTCAACGTTCAGATTGAGAATCTTGCTAGGCCCGGCTGCCCCCGAAATGTTCAGAAGCGAGGCGCTATCGCGTTTTGCCGTAAGCACGACTTTTGCCGAAGTTTCATAGGTGGGAGTGGCTATCAGGCACCCTATTAATACAGAAACGGTTATTAGAGGAACAATGATGTATAACCATCGTATCCTTCGAAAAAATATATTGAGAACGTCTCGAATGGTAAAATTTTGTTCTTCGCCCATATCCCGGATCGACCCCTGAAAGATGCTAACCTAAAAGAACTAGCCGGCCAATCGTATCCACACTCAGGATTCCCTCCTCCTGACAGTTTGCGTCTCCTATCAGATCAAAAGTCTCACGTCAAGGTAAACCGGAGCTTTTTTTATAAACCCGAATATAATTTATATATATATGTCTTCGATTTACTGTCTGGATTGATACCGGGAACGGATGACTGATTGATTAAGTGTTACTTCATGTTCCGTGAAGGGAAGCAGAAAGTGGGGCCTAATAACTTTTAGTGGTGACGGGTTGTCCTTGGGGGGGGGTAAAATCGTAGGGGCCGGACGCAAAGGATCGCTTTTGTTTGGCAGGCTTCAGTTCGATTCCTGAACCGATGGTTTTCTCTACACGCAGCAGGGCAACGCTCAAACCGAGTATGAAGCATTGCATGAAATAAATAGGTTGAAGGAAGTAGATAGAAATGAACCTATGAACCAAAGACCCAACTAATGCCGCAAAAAAACCAACCGATAAAACCACAATCCATTGATTCCTGGATCTGGTAAGTTTCCAGAAATTCATAATGGCCACCACCACCGAACCGTAATAAAGGGACGCTCCAATCATGCCGGTTTCTGCCGCCTGAAGCAGATATTCATTGTGAACGGTATACGCCCATTCATTTCGTAATTCGGGCGGCACGAATTCGAACAGACGCGCATGATAATTGTTTGGCCCAATTCCCAGAAAGAAATGATCAAATACCACGACCAGAGCGGTATACATCAGTGGCAGACGATCTTCCATGTAGCCACCAGTGATAAACCTTTGAGCCACAACCGGAGAAATCAGCAATAACGCAAACATTGCTTCGATGATGACAAAGGTAACCCTTTTTGCCGACATATAGCCTCGCATATAAACAACTGCTATCACTATCATTGAGGCAAGCACACAGACACCCAAACCGATACGGGCCTTGGTGCAGATCGTGCCCACAATTATCAGGATCATTGACAGCAGCGCCCAAAATTTCGAATCCCTATTCTTGGTAATCAGAAAGTACACCAGGATACATTCGAAAACCAGCATCATGAGGGCTGCGTGAGTGTCCGGAGCCCCATAAAAACCCCTGGACCGGAAACCTTCACGTTCGACGAACGCAGTGGCCACTTCTCCGTGAGTTGTGAAGGTTGTTTTTGTGATCCACTGTAAAATAAGGTAAATAGCCTGATTGAGAGTGGTTGCTACGAGGGCGTAATAGGTTATCTTGAGGTCTCTTTCTGTCTGAACCGAATTGGCTATGAGGAAGAATATAAAAAAGCCCTTAAATGTGGCATAAACCTGATAGAGACTATGATTGGGCATTGTGGAAACACCCAGGCTCACTACGAACATGAATCCTATCCACAATAGCAACAGCGAACCAATCGGATTTCCTAACGTGAGTTTGGTCTTTTCTGCGATTCTGCCTGAACGGTCTATCATCCATACGGAATACAGCATGAACATAAGGATGTCCGTAGAGTTAATATTTATACCGATGGCGAAAGGCACCGATTCAGTCTGGATGGGTTCAAAAATTATGTGACGGCCAAATCCCATGGGGATTGAAATTAATAAGAGCACAAAAAGAAATGGTCTGATCTCCCTCAGAAATATTGCGGCCAACGCGAAGAAAATCACACCGGCGTTTATGACGAGCACGAATCGATATCCGGATCCCATGGCCAGGACATAAAAATAGCCTACAGCTAGCGCCAGGGCTGCCACGCCTATGTATAGCCCTAAGGTCTTTGGGGTAATTGAATTCAGTTTCATTGTCTAAAGCAGGCCCTCAGCAACAAATGAAAAAAGTTCAATAAGCGCCACGTCCGGATAAGACCTCTCTCACTGTCATTAATATAATTCGCAGATCAAAAAATATTGAATAGTTTCTAATATAATACAAATCAAATTGGGTATTGAGGTGAAGCGGTAGGTCACTCCGTCCGGAAACCTGCCACCACCCGGTTATTCCCGGTGGAACAGATACTCTCTGCCACTGCCATGATTTGTAGTTGGCTGCAATGTGCGGCTGTTCCGGTCGTGGGCCCACCCATGACATCTCACCCTTCAGAACATTGAATATCTGGGGCAACTCGTCCAGAGAAGTTCTCCTGATAAACCTGCCGACTCGTGTTACTCGTGAGTCCTCTCGGGTTTTATAAATCGGGCTTCCCTTTTCATCATAAGTTACATGGCGACTCTGAAGATCTTCCGCGTTCGTCACCATGCTCCGGAACTTGATCATTCTGAAAACATCTCCGTTTTCACCAACGCGCTTTGATGAATAGAAGACTGGGCCCCTCGAGTCAAGTTTTATTGCAACAGCTATCAAAATGAATAAAGGCCAGGTAAGGCATAGGGTTGTCAGGGACAGCACAAAATCAAGAACTCTTTTGCTAACCCTTCGCGGACCGCTAATGGCAGGTTCTCGAAGGCCTATCAGGAATAGGTCCCCAATGCACTGAACCTCATAGTCAATCATGGAGAGTTCCTGAAAGTTTGGCGCCACGAAAATGGAAACGGGCAACGGATCGAGCGCCTGAACAAGGGGTCTTACATCCCCGATTTTCAAATCGCTCCACGCAATGATCACGACGCGAATATTGTTGGTCCTCACAATCTCTTCCACGTCCCTGACCGTTCCGAGATATGGAGCGGGAATGGGATATTCCGGCGCCGAACTGTCCACAAAACCTGCAAGCTGAAAAACCACGCCTTCGTCATTAATTATGGTGTGAGCAATATTTACGGAAAGCTCCGAAATTCCCAGAATAAGAACCCTGTTCCGGTTCCAGCGGCGACTTCGAAGCCTGAGCATTTTCAATACCGCCAGTCTGAACCCTAGAAGCGCCACGTAATTGAATACAACATAATAGACCACCAGCAACCTCGAAACATCGGGTATCAGGAAAAATACGAAACCCGCAAAAACAAATATTGAAATAACATACGTGGAATTGTAGCGCCCAATGAACTGATTGAGATTAAGCAGTCTGTTGTAGTCATATACTCCGGTTAAAGTAAAAAGGACGTGCCACAAAAGGGTGTTAACTACATATACTGCCCAGTAGGGATACGAAAGTTCTGCAGGAATCGGGTTTCCAAACAGGTGGGTTTTGTAATTAACCAACGCCATCAAAATCAATAGAGTGATGATGGCGTCTCCAGCAATCAAGAGAATTTTATAGGGCCTATAAGTTCGATACACCGCTGTTGCCTCATCTCCTGGTTTTGGGTTGATTCCAAAGTCTGTCAGGAATGAACCCGAACATCGTCATGATGAATATATCCGGATCAGAGTTGTTCTATTTTTTTATAAATTTCAGCAAGTTCACCTATTGCTCGTGATGATGAGTATCTTTTTGTGAACACTTCCCTCGCAGCCTTTCCGAGCTTGGCTCTGAGATCCGGATCACTAGCGAGCGATAGCGCCGTTTGAGCTATTATTTCGGGGTTTCCGGGTTGGATGAGCAGCCCGTTCAAACCATCTTGAACCATATCCGGTATTCCGCCGACCGGTGTTGTTATGATAGGCAGTGAGGCCCTCATTGCTTCTATTATGGCTACGGGAGCGCCTTCACGGTATGTGGGTAACAGGAAAATCTGGGACATTTGCATGTAAATTGTCACGTCTTCCCTGGAAGCTTCTCCTGTCAGGTGTATCCATTCCGAAAGCCTGTCAGTCACAACCTGGCCCCTGATTTTTTCAAATTCACCGGGGTAGTCGTCACCGCCAACCAGCAGGAATTTGACCCGGGGATTTTGGGCAAT
>CAITZA010000451.1 GCA_903896745.1 uncultured Desulfomonile sp.
ACATAATGTTTTTTTTGACCTAATGGATATAATCACCTGATGGACATAACCACCTGATGTCATCCCCGACCTGATCGGGGATCCATTCTTTTGGAAGCGTCTCAGGCGTGGATTCCCTCTTTCGAGGGAATGACATTGGCGGCAAATTGTGCGTCCGCCCCAAAAAAGGCTGACAATCTACCCGGAGATACCAAGTCATAATGACATTGGCGGCAAATTTTGTGTCCGCCGCGCACCAATGATCACAACAACGGAGGTCTGACTCCATGCCGAATATTCCAGTCAAAGTAGCAATTTCACAGGATTTTCTTTCCGCGTTCTCAAAAATACAAAAGCAGAGGCAGAACAGGGTGCTGGATTTTGTAAACAAGTTCCGGTCTGATCCCACCCGTCCGGGTATCAACTACGAAAAGATAAAGAAAGCAAGAGATCCCAATTTGCGCTCTGTCCGCATCGATGACACATACCGCGGAATCGTTTTTAAGCCGGATTCCGGGAATGTATTTGTACTTATGTGGATAGATATCCATGACAAGGCTTATGCATGGGGCGAAAACAAGATATGCCAGGTACACCCTGAATTGGGGAGTCTTCAGGTGTTCGATGTCGAGCATGTAGCGCCGCAACTTCCGCAAGTGGGGACTACGACTGAAAAACCTGCGAAGGGGCTTTTTTCGGATATCAAGGATGCGGATCTGTTGAAGCTCGGAGTTCCGGATGCGTTGTTCAATCTTGTCAGATCGATTGGATCGGAAGAGGAACTGGACTCGTTGGGGGATCAACTCCCGGAAGAGGCGTACGAAGCTCTGGGGTTCCTGGCGGTAGGATTGTCACTGGAAGAAGTAATCAGGGACATGGAACGCCCTGAACCGGAAAAACCGGTGGATACCGATGACTACTTCGGGGCATTGGATAACGAAGACTCCAAGAGGCGATTTTACGTTGTGGATGATGAACTTGAACTGGCTTCGGTTCTGAACGCTCCACTGGAGAACTGGCGTGTGTTCCTGCATCCCAAGCAACGTAAAATTGTTGAACGTGACTGGAATGGCCCCGTCAGAGTCCTGGGCGGGGCTGGAACCGGTAAGACGGTGGCGGCCATGCATCGGGCAAAGTGGCTACTCGAAAACAGGTTTACAGACAGGAATGATCGAATACTCTTCACGACATTCACCAAAAATCTTGCAGCAGACATTCAGCAGAACCTTTCCAAGATTTGCTCTGCGGAAACCATGAAACGAATCGAAGTGGTAAACCTTGACCGGTGGGTGTCCAATTTCCTCAACAAGCAGGGATACCAGAGTGTAATAGATTATGGGTCCAATTCAGCATCACTCTGGGAGAAGGCGCTGGAGGCATCTCCGGGAGACCTTGAGGTTCCTGAATCGTTCTATCGTGAGGAATGGGAAGAGGTCATTCAGCCTTTGGGTATTACTACTCTGGAAGAATACATGTTCGCTCCACGTGTTGGCCGTGGTGTGAGGCTCAACCGGAACGCCAGAGAAGATGTCTGGCCTGTTTTCGAGGAATACAGATTCCTGATGACACAGAACAGGCTGAAAGAACCTGAGGACGCCATGCGTGACGCGGCTCTGATCATATCTGGTAACCGTGGCGGTGTGTCATACAGGTCCGTAATAGTGGATGAGGCCCAGGACATGGGGCTGCAGGCGTTTTCGCTCATACGCCAGATGGTCCCTGAATCACAGGGCAAAAATGACATCTTCATTGTGGGAGATGGTCATCAGAGGATATACAGACGTAAGGTCGTGCTTGGCAGGGCCGGTATAAAGATCACCGGACGTAGCAAAAAGCTTCTGATCAACTACCGCACTACCGAAGAAAACCGTAACTGGGCCGTGCGAATCCTTGAAGGCCTCCCAATAGACGATCTGGATGGAAACCTGGACAACCAGAAAGGGTACAAATCCCTGATGCACGGGCAAGTCCCGCAGATTGCGAACTTTTCGTCTTTCGATGATGAGGTCAGCTTCATTGCCAGATATCTCGGGCGGTTAACTGAGGAAACGACCTCCATCCGAGACGCATGTCTGGTCACCAGGAACAGGCATCTCATTGATCAGTATGAAAGCGCGTTGAACCAAAAAGGCATAAAAACGTATCGTCTTAGCCGTAATCAGGCTGAGGACCGAAACCACCCCGGACTCAGGCTTGCCACGATGCACAGGGTGAAGGGCCTCGAGTTCGAAAACATCATAATAGCCGCAGCCAACGACAACGTGATACCCGAGCCAAAAATGTTCAGGGATGCTTCTGATCAAAACTCTCAAAAGGACATTGATGTCCGGGAGCGTTCCCTGCTTTATGTGGCGGCTACACGTGCAAAAAAGGAGGTGGTGGTGACATCTTTCGGAAAAATGAGCCGTTACTTGACAAATATCACAGGATGTTCTTCAGGCCATCAACCAGTTCTTCCAGAACTTTCAGATGGGACAGGGAAACCCTGATATACCCCGGGAACCTGAATCCGGACATGGTCCTGACCATAAGACCTCTCTTCATTAGTTTGCGGTAAGCGAGCGTGTCGCTAATCGGCATTTCAATCATGATGAAATTGCCCTGGCCTGAGACGTAATTGAGAGAAAGCCCGTCAAGCTGTTGCATTAGAAATGACTTGCCTGCCCTGACAAGCTCTCTTGTGCCGAGCACATGGTCCGTGCTGTCCAGAGAAGCGGCAGCGGCCTCCTGGGCAATAGCGTTGACCGAATAAACGACGCATGTTTTTCGTATGGCATCGACCAGTGGTTCCTGGGCGCAAAGGTAACCGATGCGCAAACCCGCAAGCCCATACATCTTCGAGAATGTCCTGAAAACCACCAGGTTGTCATATTCTTCAATGAGTTTGATACAATCCGGAAATGTCTCATCCTCAACAAATTCGGCGTAAGCCTCATCCACCACAACTATTTTCTCACCATCCACGGCATCCATAAAGGATCGGAGCCTGTCAATGTTCCAGAAAGAGCCCGTGGGATTATTGGGATTGCACAGGAATACTATCTTTGTCTTTCTGTCCACAAGGTCCAAAATTCTTTGTTCATCAAACCCAAATCTGTTTAATGGAGCGAGCTTGGCCTCGTAACCCGAAAATCCGGCCACCCACTCATATACTGCAAAAGTCCTGTCGGCTGTCACCACGTTGTCACCCTGTTCGCAAAAGGCCTTGATGACAAAAGTGATCACCTCATTGGCGCCATTACCGACGAGGAACTGGCTGGGTTTTTTGTTAAATTTCGCGGCCAGTTTCATGCGCAGATAGTAGCTGTCTCCGCTGGGATAGATGGCCGCTCTTTCGGGGGAGAAACCCGAGATGGCTTTTCTGGCCTGAATGCTGGGCCCGAGGGGATTCTCGTTGTTGTTGAGACGGTGCAGATGCGAACAACCGTAAAGTTTCATAAGTTCCGGATCGGGACGACTCGGGACGTACGCCTCAAAGTTTTTCACATATTCGGGAAGCAGGTGTTCCAGTCGCCAGAATGCGCTCAATGGGATCCCCCCGGAATATACTGAAAAATGACTATGTCACCTGCGCCGCCGTGCGGAATGAGGAAACGTGGCAGAAAAGAGCATTCAAGCAAGGCCGGGGAATACATGCCGATCTCATGGTTTCCCAAATCCATCTCGAAGAAGATATTGGGAATGCCATCACCAAGTAAAAGATCAACATGCGCCTTAAGATTTTCAACCGCGTCCAGTCCACAGATTACGGGCCTGAGGAAAACCCTGCCAGAAGTTCTGAGTATTTTTGTAGATATAACCGAACATGCGAATTTTGATTCACCGGTATCCTGCAGGTTTTCGACATGCCTAGCCAGAACCAGCTCGGAATACCTGTTCCTGACAAATTCCGAAATAGTGGGGTGGACTAGAACGACATTCCCGTAATCCTCATTGAGATGCCTGAAATAAGCGTTGACTTCGGTTTGGCGCCCGTCATGAAACAGGGTTTGTGATCCGAGTTTTTCGAACAGTTCCACTGGAAGGTCAGACGACGGCCACGATGACATCACGCCGATGGCGTTGGTTCGGGCAACCTTCTGAAGCAGGAAATTAACCAGTCGGGTTGAAAGCTCTGTCTTGTCACAATTTGGCGCAATGAACGGCCCCCTGAAAGTTACGAGACGATCTGATTCCCATCGCCATGTTATCCCTCCTCCGACCAATCCTTTCCTGTCAATTGCAACAGCGGCAAAGTAATAGCCTCTGACAACCATATCAACAACCTTGCCGGGGTATCTGTAAGATTCTGGGAGACTTATCGGGTCATAACAGACGGAGGCCAGCCTGACCAATTCCTTAACTTGGGATGGGTTTGCTTCGTGAATCGCAATCGGGTCTGAAAACTGAACCTCGGCAATAGGCAAATGATCTATGGCAGGATAATATTTTTCCTTTACCAGTCCCAGTTTTAGTTTTGATCCGCCACAATCCAGATTAAAACTGTCAACCATGCGAGAGGCGATTATCATACCCGTTTCGTCACAGGCGTCATCGAGTTGGGTTGGGTCCGGCATGCATACTATGTTAAAGGCTCGCAAATCAAGATCATGCTGTGCAAAGACAAAGTCAACCTCTACCTGAAATCCTTTACCCGTGACATTTATCCGGATGATGTCGTGAGGTGGGATTGTCTTGCACAAATAAACAAAGACTTCCTCTACTGCCAGAGTGAGCGCGAGTGTCTCGTTCTCACCCAAACCGAAAGCCAACCCCGCTGATTCGACAAAAGAGGTGGTCACTCGCAGCAATGACAAGTCGGAGCAAGTAACCAACTCTACCCGTTCGGCTTCAAGCTTGCGCAAAACACGCACCTCCCTTAAATCCAGTGAGAGTAAGGCGGTGGAGCGACATCCCTGATGTTGACATCCAGGGCTTTAGCGGCTCTGTAAGGCCAGTACGGGTCCCTGAGCATTTCCCTGGCCAGAAGTACAATGTCGGCCTTGTCCTGGGTTATTAT
>CAITZA010000452.1 GCA_903896745.1 uncultured Desulfomonile sp.
ATCCATAGACCTTCAAATGTTGACAATCCTGAAAGCCTGGAAAAAGTAATCCGGATACTTGAATCCGTACCAATACCGGTAATTTTCCCGGCACACCCCAGAACTCATAATAAAATTAAACAGTTCAACCTGATGTCACAGGTTGAAAAACTCAGTCACGTCACCTTCGTTCCACCTGAATCATATTTTGATTTCCTGTCTCTGCTTTCCGACGCAAAGGTTGTCCTGTCAGATTCAGGATCAATTCAGGCGGAAGCCAGTTTCCTCGACGTTCCATGCCTGGTGTGCAGAGAGAATACCGAGAGGCCGATCTATATTGAGGAGGGGGCCTGTTCCCTTGTGGGGCTTGATATCGAGCTCATTAATTCCAGAATGGATCAGATAATGACCGGGCGCTACAAGACACCAACAGAACATGTTAAAACCCTCGGTGACGATGTTGGAGAAAAAATCACCCGGATCATCGTCAACACGATGGGACCCAACATGTAATAAAATCCTGGAAGTATCTGTTCGGCTCAGTTATTTTTCTGATGATCCTCTTGTCTTTTGCATAAGGACATACATCACGGGTGTAAAGAAAATCCCGAGTATGGTCACACCCAGCATGCCTGAAAAAACCGCGGTTCCCATTGACTGTCTGCTCGCTGCGCCGGCCCCTGTCGCCACAACAAGTGGCACAACTCCCATAATGAATGCAAATGAAGTCATCAGGATGGGTCTGAAACGTAACTTTGAGCCTTCGATGGCCGCTTCCATAAAACCTGCGCCTTTGGTCCGGGCTTCCCTGGCAAATTCCACAATAAGAATGGCGTTTTTTGCAGACAGGCCCACCAGGAGTATCAAGCCTACCTGCGTATACAGGTTGTTGTCCATACCCCTTATCAATAATCCCGCGACAGCCCCCAAGACAGCCAGAGGCACTGTCAGTATCACCGCCAGAGGATCGCTCCAGCTTTCGTATTGAGCCGCCAGAATTAGAACCACCACTATCACCGCAAGACCAAAAACAAATCCTACCTGACCACCGGCCCTTTTTTCCTCATAGGCCATTCCTGTCCATTCGTATGAAATCCCCTGAGGCAATTTCTGGGACGCAAGAGATTCCATTGCCATCAGCGCCTGTCCTGAACTGTATCCAGCCGCCGGTTCTCCAGATACACGGGCGGAGGTCAACATGTTATACCGGTCAATCTTCTGTGGCCCCAAGCTTTCCTCAATTCTTACGAATGCGCTTAGCGGAATGATCTTGCCATCGAGCGATCTTACCTGAAGGCGACCAATGTCTTCAGGTTTTCTTCTAAAAACACTGTCGGCCTGAACCTTGACCTGCCATGTCCTTCCAAACTTGTTAAAGTCATTTACATATTCAGACCCCAGAAAAGCCTGCATGGTTTCAAAAACCGACTTGAGAGGGACCCTCATATCGAGCGCTTTTACCCGATCAACATTAGCAAACAAGGTGGGCGTTTCAGCGCTGAAAGTGGAGTTAACATTCATGAGGCCCGGCTGAGACTGCGATGCAATCACCAGATCATCGGCTGCCTCTGCAAGTCTCTCTATTCCGAGCCCTATCGCATCCTGGACCTGCATGTCAAAACCGCTGCTGACCCCAAGTCCGCTGATTGGAGGCAAAGCGAAAGGAAATAGCATCGCGGCTTCCTGAACGCGATAAAACTTCCTGGCCATTTCCATCATGATTGCTTCGCGGGTTTGCCCCTTGGGAAGCCTCTCATCCCACGGCTTTAGAGCCAGAAAACCGCCTCCGAGGTTTGGGCCCGTTCCATCTATTATCGAATAGCCTGGCAGCAGTGTGAATGTGGACACACCCTCTATGCCTGCAAGTATCTTTGCAATATCATCCATTACTTTTTGTGTGCGTTCCAGTGAAGCGCCATCCGGAAGCTGAAGGTTGACAAGGACCAGGCCATCATCTTCAGCCGGGAGAAAACCTGTGGGAACTCTGACAAACCCCAGATAGGTCGCGCAGATCAGACAGACAAAACCGATCAAGGCAATTGAGAGTTTTCGTATAAACAATTTAACAATATTTGAGTAACTATCCGTAATGCGATCAAAAAACGAGTTAAATTTTCTGAAGAAGATATTTTTGGGGCCGTGATTGCCTTTCAGGAGTATTGCGCAGAGAGCAGGGCTTAAAGTCAAAGCATTGATGGCGCTAAAAAGGGTCGTTACAGCAATTGTGAGCGAGAACTGTCTGTAAAGCTGGCCCGATATGCCACCCAGAAAAGATGCCGGCACAAACACCGCCATTAGAACCAGGGTTATCCCAACAATGGCGCCGGTGATTTCATCCATGGCCTTTATGGTTGCGTCCCTGGCATTCAGGCCAAGCTGAGTCATATTTCGTTCAACATTTTCGACAACAACAATCGCGTCATCCACTACGATCCCGATAGCCAGGACAAGTCCAAACAGGGTAATCATGTTTATGGAAAATCCCATTAGGGCCATGACTGCAAAGGTTCCAACAAGCGCTACCGGAATCGTTATCGATGGGATGAGTGTGGCTCTCCAGTCCTGCAGGAATATGAAGACTACTATGAAAACCAGTAAAAAAGCTTCAAAAAGAGTTTTGACCACCTCATGAATGGATGCCCTGACAAAATCCGATGAGTCGTAAACGGATTTGTAATCCAGTCCCGCCGGAAAGTCTTTTTTTAGCTCATCCATTTTCTTCTGGACAAGATCGGCCACATCCAGGGCGTTCGATCCCGGCGCCTGATACACAATTATGGTAGCCGCAGGAAGACCGTTCATGAAAGACATGGTGTCATAGTTCTTGCCACCCAGTTCAACTCTCGCCACGTCCTTGATTCTTGTTATCCTGCCCCTGTCCCCACGTTTTACTACGATGTCTTCAAACTGTTCGACCTCGGACAGCCTTCCGAGAGTGTTGACCGTGAGTTGAAAGTCCTGGCCTTGAGGCACGGGTTGCTGCCCGATCTGTCCCGCTGCCACCTGGACGTTCTGTTCCCTCAAAGCCTCAAGCACATCAGAGGTAGTGAGTCCGTTATGCTCCATACGGTAGGGATCCAGCCATATTCGCATGCCGTATTCCTTGTCAGGAGCTACAAAAATGTCCCCTACCCCCTTGATTCGGGTAATTTGGTCTTTGATCCGGATGGTGGCGTAATTGGTAATATACAGGTCATCAAGCCGACCATCGGAGGAATACAGGCATAAGATATTTACTATATTGGTTGACTGTTTTTTGCTGCTTACACCCTGGCGCTGCACAGACTCAGGTAACTTGGCCATTGACTTCTGAACCCTGTTCTGGACCAGCACTGTGGCCATATCTATGTCAGTTCCAAGCTCGAAAGTCACCTTGAGTGTGTACTGTCCGTTACTTGAGCATGTGCTACTCATGTACATCATGCCCTCTACGCCATTCACTTCCTGCTCAATGGGGGACGCGACCGTGTCGGCAATGACCTTAGGGTCAGCGCCGGGATAGAAGGCCGTTACCTGAACCATCGGG
>CAITZA010000453.1 GCA_903896745.1 uncultured Desulfomonile sp.
CTGACTCCTGGACAGAAAAACCTCTTCCTTGTGTAAGAGAAAATTCTCCACATATTCAGGCTCGATAAAATATTCCAGCAACGTTTGAACGAGGTCTTTCTGTTTGACTCCAAGCATACCTGCGGCCCCACTGTTCGCCCTCAGAATAATCCCTTTCCAGTCCAGGATGAGGCATCCTATGGGAGAAGAATCGCATAGCCGAGACCAACCCATGTGCGCCTCAGGTCCATTCAGTTCCGGAATATTGCCTGTCTGGCTTTGAACCATCTCTTCCTCTTTCGCGAAAATCTTGCCTGACACCTGTCACGAAAATAATCGCAATAATAAATGAAAAACCTGATCGAGACTTTTTTCGCCTCATGAGGATTTACATTACAGAGAGTCGCCCCTGAAACAGAAGCGCTCTGATTGGATCAACAATCAAAAACGAATCGTCTTTTCGTACGGGAGTAAAAAAACTCTTGCGCTACAAACCCTATTTGTAAAGCAATTTTGGCGCCAAACCAATATATTTCAAAATATTTAAACATTGCTTGCAAAAATAATATGTTACCTGCCATAGAGGCGATTGAACCTGGAACAAACGATCTGGCATTATGAACAAACTGTCATGCTGACAGGACAATAATATCAAAGAAACGACTTACCCATTGCTTTCATTGCATCAAACATGTCATGACATTATGACAGTTGTGGCCCATGAGTGTCAGTAATTACGACATGACCATTTTTCCGGAGGTGTCTGTAGAGAGCGTCTCTTGAGATGCCGAGACGTTTGGCGGCCTTCGATTTGTTGCCATTACAGCGCAACACCATTTCCCTACATACAGACGCCACAACTTCTGACGTGATGTCATTGAGAGATTTGTGTTCAAAAGCATCGATTGAAAAAGCCCAGTCAGTCTGCATCACCTCGGTTACAGGCAGTTGCAATATGAATTCCTTACCTTTCCATAGCATGAGAGAGCGTTCCAGAACATTTCTGAGTTCCCGAACGTTTCCGGGCCAATGGTAACTGGAGAGGGTTCTGTAATGTTCGATACCTAGAGATGGGGTAGAATCGAGAGGAATTTCACGATAGAGTTTCTGGATGATTTCGGCGCAGAGGGCTGGTATATCTTCGAGTCTGTTCCTGAGTGGGGGCACTACGATAGGGAAGACATTGATTCTGTGAAAAAGTGGTCCTATGAAACGTCCGTGTGCGACCTCCTCTTCGAGACGCCTGTGAGTTGCGGCCATAAGCCTGCTGTCAACCGTAATGGGTTTGACACCACCAACTCTGAGGAAGGATTTTGTGTCCAGGAATGCTAGCAGTTTTGATTGCAGAGCGGTTGATAACTCTCCAATCTCGTTTAGCAGGATTGTTCCGCCCTCGGCTAGTTCGAGCAGACCTCTTTTTTGGACGGCTGCTCCGGAAAAGGCCCCACGTTCATGTCCGAAGAGTTCCGATTCGGCCAGACTCTCCGGCAAAACAGCGCAATTAATTGCCAGAAAAGGCCCTGAGCGCCGCCTGGAATGATCATGAATCCATCTTGCCAGATGGTCTTTGCCCGACCCGCTTTCTCCAAGGAGACAAACCGTTCCGTCGGCGCCTGCGGCGGAGTGTGCAATAATCATGGTTTGCAGCATGGATTCCGAAAGGTATTTCTCGTACGGATGAACCTTGCCTGCTACAACATTTTTCTGCTCAGTTATATTTCTACAAATGCAGAAGATTCCTATCACTTTCCCGTGGACGTTCTTTAAGGGCGCAGCGGTTTCGCTGAAAGTGAGTTCGGATCCTGAGACGGTTCTCATTTGCTCGAACTGAGCGGATTC
>CAITZA010000454.1 GCA_903896745.1 uncultured Desulfomonile sp.
GACGGAAAGCAAGGCATTGAACAGGCGGTTACCCACAAACCCGACCTGATCCTGATGGATATTTCACTGCCGGTGATGGATGGGACGCTGGCGTTAAAGGGTATCAGGGAACAGGAGATCCTCAGGGATGTCCCGGTAGTTGCCCTCACGGCAAGCGCCATGAAAGGCAACCGGGAAGATATCCTGGCCCTCGGATTCGATGGATATATTTCCAAGCCGATAGAACCACAGGCTTTTTTAGACACAATAAGGGAGATTCTTCATGCCAGGGGACAATCTCAGGATATTGGCCATAGATGACAATCAGGACAACCTGATATCTCTAAAGGCTGTCCTTAAGGACGCTTTTCCGGATATTGAGGTGTTTACGGCGCTGGACGGGGCCGCTGGCATTGAACTCGCGGTTAAAGAAAACCCCGACGTCATACTGCTCGATGTCGTAATGCCCGGCATGGACGGATTCGAGACATGCCGAAAATTGAAGTCCCTCAGGACCGCTCAGCATATTCCGGTGCTATTCCTTACTGCCGTGCGGTCTGACACGCGTAGCCGTATAGAGGCGATACAGGCAGGTGGTGAAGGCTTTCTGGCGAAACCGATTGACGAAGCCGAACTCATAGCCCAAATCCGGGCCATGGCAAAAATAAAGCAGGCAAACGAATTCAGACGGGACGAGAAAATTCGCCTCGCTACACTGGTTGCTGAACGCACACGTGAACTCGAGGACAGTCGCTCCGCCGCTCTCAAATTACTCGAAGAACTCAGAGAGGAAAACGAGGCCCGGCGAAAAACGGAGGAAGCCTTGAAACAAAGTGAAATATTCCTCCACCAGATCGTCGAGAATATTCCCGACATGATCTTCGTCAAGGAAATAGAAAGCCTGCGATTTGTCGGTTTTAACAGGGCTTCGGAGCGGTTGCTCGGATATTCCCGCAATGAGCTTCTCGGAAAAAACGACTACGATCTTTTTCCACGGGAACAGGCGGATTTCTTCACCGCAAAGGACAGGGAAGTCATTGCCGGCGGAAAGCTATTGGAAATCCTTGAGGAAAAAATTGACACCAAGGGTAACGGCGAGCGGATATTGCACACAAAAAAGCTTCCGATCCTTGACGCAAACGGCGCCCCACAGTTCTTGCTGGGAATCTCGGAGGACATAACTCAACGAAAACGGCTCGAGGAATCCCTGCAGCTATCAGAAGCCATAAACAGGATGCTCATCGAGGAGGCCCCCATTGGTGTCGGGGTCTTGCAAGGCGAAGGGGTGGTTTTTGTAAATCCGGCGTTTCTGGAAATCTTTGGATATGAAAGTCAGGAAGAGATCATCGGGCGTCCAATTCAGGATTTGATTTCCCCAGACGACAGAGAGACTGTCACAAGGAAAATTCATAGCAGTCTGCACTCCAGAAAGGCGCCTGCTAATCTCGAGCTAAGAGGACTAAAAAAGAGTGGGCGCCACTTTGATCTTTCGGTTTGGCCCAGAGTGATCAATTACAGGGGCAATCCAGCCATTCTCGTGTTTTGTTCTGATCTCACCGAACAAAAAACCATGATAGAACAACTCCGGCAGGCTCAAAAAATGGAGGCGGTGGGAACCCTCGCCGGTGGTGTGGCCCATGACTTCAACAATTTACTACAGGTGGTGCTTGGCTATGCAGAGTTTATCCAGATGAATGACAAGCTGGAAAAAGCCGATCTAAAAAGCCTGAAAACAATAAGCGCCGCAGCGACCAGAGGAGCGGAACTTGTTCAGCAATTGCTCACCTTCTGCAGGAAAGGCCAGACAAAACCACGTCTCCTGAATCTCAATCATCAGGTTATCCAGGCCCAAAAACTTATGGAACGAACCCTACCCAAAATGATCCGCATCGAACTGTGTCTTGATGATAAGTTGCCGGTCATCAACGCTGATCCGGTTCAGGTCGAACAGATTCTCATGAACCTCGCTATCAATGCAAGGGACGCCATGGAGCAGGAGGCGGGAACACTTTCCATTTCCGCAAAAGCCGTCAAACTGGAAAAAGAGCATATTCCTCGGCATATTCAGGATAAGGCGCCGGACTACGTTATGCTATCCGTTTCCGATACCGGTTGCGGAATGGCCCAGGAAACTCTGGAACATATCTTTGAGCC